>CAJQJI010000075.1 GCA_905478675.1 Candidatus Altimarinota bacterium | reverse complement strand
TCAACGTGAGGCGTAAAATCAACACGATGCTTACCACGTAAAACAATGGCAATATCAGTAGCTATTTGTCCTAAAGTTTTACCTTCAGCATCGATCACAAACCATTTACGGTCAGCATCTTTAACATTTTGTCGGAGAGTCGTTTTTTGCATCATAACCATTGTTTAGTCTTGAATAAGTTCTACTTGTACTAGGACGGCATTATCACCCGCTCGCATACCAAGTTTAGTACAACGAGTGAATCCTGAAGTTTTTTTGCTTTTACCAGCGTAATCTAAAGCATTTTTAGACGCTTTTTCAGTAAAGATAACTTGTTTTAAATCACGAACCGCATTGTGAGCTTCATCACGATTTTTAATTTTAGTGATAAGTTTCTCAGCTTCTCGGGCCGCGGCTTTAGCTTTAGCCTCAGTGGTTTTGATTGTACCGTGCTCAAACAAATTAGTAAGCAAGTTACGCACTAGAGCTTTCCGCTGGTCAGCAGGGCGATTTAAGATGGCTTTCGTATTTCGATGTCTCATGATTTAAATTAAGTCTGAATGATTATTCTGCAGCGGTAGTAGCGGGCATACCAGCACCAGGTGTGTAACCTCGTTCTCGTAATACTTCTTCTAACTCTGTTTTAGCTTTTTGTCCAAAACCTCGCAACTGAGTTAACTGACTCATTGGTGTTTTAAGGAGTTCTTCTACTGAAGTAATGCCACCATTTACAAGGGCATTTAAGGTTCGTTGAGAGAAGCCTAAAATATCAATTGGCGTAAATGATTCTTCAGCCGCAGCAGCTGTCGCTTGACGCTCTGCATCTTCTTTAGCTTTAATAGCTGAGAAGCTCGTCGTAAAGTCTTCATCGGTATAAGCGTCAGTCTCATTAAAGAGACCAAAGTAACTCTGAAGAATTTCGGCTGACAATTTAATAGCGTTATCCGCTTCTAAACTTCCGTCTGTTTCAACTTCAAGTGTTAAAGTATTAAGATCAGTTTGATCTCCAACCCGAGCCGGGCTTACTTCGTACTTCGCTCGTTTAATAGGAGAGAAGTTCGCATCCACTAAGATGAATTCTGGATCTTCTTCTGCCGCATTTTCTTCATTAGAAATAATACGGTATCCAACGCCTTTTTCGATTCGTAGTTGAATTTTCTTCTTACCATCAGCCCCGTCACAGTGACAAATCACTTGAGAAGGATCAAGAATTTCAATATCACTTGAAACTTTAAGATCTTTAGCCGTAATCGTCCCTGATTTAACTAAAGGCACTTCAATAACTTCAGCGTCTTTAGAATGTTTTTTTAAACGAAGCTCTCGCACGTTAAGCACTAAATCAAGTACTGTTTCGTGCACACCAGGAATCGTTGTGTACTCGTGGGTAATACCCGTAATTTTAACGGCTGTTACCGCTGTACCAGGCAAACTAGAAAGAATAGTTCGTCGTAGTGCATTACCAATCGTCATTCCAAAACCAGAAGGCAGTGGAGCGATAGTAAGAACGGCTCGCGTTTTACTTTCACTCTCGATTTTTAGCTTAGGAACGCCGATCGCTTCATGAAGAATATGCATATTGAAGGGAGGTTTAAAAAAGAATTTAGTTTTAGTTTTATCGAGAGTAGAACTCTACAATTGGTTGTGTATTTATAAGGGCTTCGAAATGTTTTTGCTCTGGAAGAGAAACAATTTCAAAAGATAATTTTTTAGCGTCTACTTTAAGCCAGTCTGGAACATCATACGTTTCACCTTGCTCTTCAGCGTTTAGTTTAAATACTGGAGAACCTTTTTTACTAGCCCGAACCTCAATCACATCTCCAGGCTTAACGACCATAGAAGGAACATCTACTCGACGTCCGTTCAACATAAATAGACCATGAGAAACAAATTGTCGTGACTGCATTCGAGTCATCGCTAGACCTGAACGGTAAACCGCGTTATCTAAACGAGTTTCTAAAAGTTCTAGTAACTTTTCACCCGTTACCGCTTTTGAGTTATCGGCTTTTTCAAAATAATTACGGAATTGTTTTTCAGACAAACCAAACATTCGTTTAGCTTTTTGTTTTTCCCGAAGTTGCTTCGCGTACTCCGTCATTTTTCCTTGACGTTTCCCACCATGCATACCTGGAACATTAGGAGTTCGTCCTATAATCTTCTGGTATTTTGGAGAACCAAATAGGTTAGCTCCTTCTCTTCGGCATAGTCGCGCTTTTGGACCTGTGTATCGCATGTAAAATTTTTAGTAATAGAGTTTGTAACTTCTTTAATTAAGTTCTTCGTTGTCGACCTGGTCGGCAACCGCCATGTGGCACTCGTGTTCTATCGGTAATAGACGTAACGTCTAAACCTCCATTCATCAGACCTCGAACCGTTTGATCTCGTCCTGGTCCGACCCCTTTAATCACAACATCAACTGACTGCATTCCAAAGGCTTGAGCTTTTTCAGCTACTGCCTCAGCAGAAATTTGACCAGCATAAGGCGTTGATTGTCGTGCTCCTTTGAAGCCATTAGCCCCAGGAGAACTCCAAGCCAACACATTCCCGTCCGGATCAGTCAACGTTACAATAGTATTGTTGTATAGAGCTCGGATGAAAACTTTACCAGCTTCACAAGTTTTTCGGATTCGTTTTTTAGATGTAACGGCCATTAATTAAATTGTGCAATGATTATTTAGTAACTTTTTTCTTACCAGCAATAGCTACTTTCTTCCCACGTTTTGTTCGTGAGTTAGTTTTAGTACGCTGACCACGTACTGGCAATTTTCGTCGATGACGGAAACCACGGTAAGAACCAATATCTTGTAAACGTTTAACGTTTAATTGAATTTCTCGACGTAAGTCTGATTCAAGCGTGTAACCCAAGTCTTGTAGTACTTTTCGCAACGTCTCTTCCTGATCAGTTGTTAAGTCTTTAACCCGAGTACTTGGATCAACTTTTGCTTTTTCACAAACAATCACTGAACGCTTTGGACCTACACCTGCAATGTAAGTCAGACTAATAACAAGTCTTTTATCGGTTGGAATCTGTACACCAGCAATACGCATTAAGTTAAATAAGGATTAGTATTTTTTATTCTTCTTTTTAGCCAAGCCTCCTTGACGCGCCTTAGCACGAGGATTCTTTTTATTAACAATGAATTTCACACCACGACGAGTAACCACACGGCTACCAGCCATTTTTTTGAGAGACTTTAGGGAATTTACAACTTTCATATTATCTTAAACGGTAAGTAATTCTACCAATTTCTAGGTTATAAGGGGTCATACTTAACCGAACCTTATCGCCGGGAACAATTTTAATGGAATGCATTCTAATTTTCCCTGACATCTCGCCCGTCACCATATGTCCCTCGAAGCCTTCAGTTGTCAGCTCAACTAAGAACTTAGAACCAGGTAGGGATTCTTTAACCTTCCCTTCAACTTCGATATTTTCTTCCTTTGACATATAGAGTGGACAAACCTTCAAAAAAGCCGCGCGATCTTAACACTGACCTATCACCTGTCAACCTCTTTTTGACCGTTTTTAAAAGATACAGGCAAAAACGCTTAATTTCCCTCGACCTCGTAATGGAGTTTTTCTAAAATCCGACTCCATGCAAGATAACTCAAATTTGGTCTCAGGTCTAAACGAACCGCAACGGCAAGCCGTCGAAACTCTTAGCGGCCCACTACTCGTTTTAGCGGGTGCCGGCAGCGGTAAAACCAAAGTCTTAACGAGCCGAATTGCCAACCTTATGGCTCATGGCACCGAGGCGGATAATATTTTAGCCGTAACCTTTACCAATAAGGCCGCCAAAGAAATGCAGTCTCGGGTTGAAAAACTAATTCCGAGTGGGCGCGCGCCAAGTATTGGCACTTTCCATTCTATCGGGGTACGCATTTTACGGCGCGATATTGAACATCTTGGCCAAGGCTACACTCGTAGCTTCGTTATATTTGATACCGATGATTGCCTGAGTCTGCTTAAAAACATTATGCGCGACCGCCATTATGATATTAAAGAATATAAACCAAAGGCGATTCTAAATCACTTCAGTGCTATTAAGAGTTCTTTAAATACCCCCCAAGCTCATTTTGAAGCCATTGGTATGGGCAGTAACAAGTTTTCTGACGCGGTGTCAGAATTATTCCCGGTACACCAAAGAAAACTGATTGAACACAATGCCGTTGATTTTGACGACCTGCTCGTCAAAGTCGTTCAACTGTGGGAAGACGAAGAAAACAATACCCTCGCGCACTACCGACAACGTTGGCAGCACGTACTAGTAGATGAATACCAAGACACGAACTTTGCCCAGTACCGTTTAATACGACTGTTATGTGATGAGCGCCAAAACTTATGTGTTGTGGGGGACGATCATCAATCTATTTACTCTTTTCGCGGCGCCGACTACCGCAACATTTTAGATTTCGAACGAGATTTTCCAAACGCTGTGACCGTGAAGCTCGAGCAGAATTACCGATCAAGCGCTAATATTTTAAATAACGCCAACAAACTTATTGGTCATAACCAAACGGGACACGCTAAAAATCTATGGACCGAACAAAACCCTGGCGAGCCCGTACAAATCTATGGCGTGTTTGACGAAAAAGATGAAGGCCGCTTTGTCGGCGATACCATTAAAAAACTAATTGATAGTGGCGACTACGCCGCCTCAGACATGGCTATTTTATACCGAATGAATGCGCAGTCTCGAGCGATAGAAGAGGCGCTCATGCGTCACCAAATACCCTACCAAATTGTGGGCGGCACGCGGTTCTTCGACCGACGTGAAATTAAAGACATTATGGCGTACCTACGCTTAATCTTTAACCCACGGGACGACATTGCCTTTTTACGAATCGTAAACGTGCCCTCACGAAAACTGGGCGCGGCGACGCTGGATGTAATTAAAAAATACGCCAACGAATACAATTTATCGTTATTTGATATATTAGAAGAAGTAGATGGCCTAGAAGAACTACCACATGGAAAACGAGCCGTTCTAAAAGAATTCTATAATACGATTAGTAAATTAAGAGCGGCAAAAGATACCCGCTTAATTTCTTTATTACTAGAAGACCTAATTGACGCTACCCAGTTTTTAAAACACTTAGACGATGGCACCATGGAAGGCGAATCTCGCCAACAGAATGTGAAAGAGTTGTTCTCGGTCGCGGGCCGATATGATACCGCCGAAGACCCCCTAGCGGCTTTCTTAGAAGGCGTCGCCTTGATATCAGATCTAGACAATGTTGATGACGCGCAAGCTTCGGTCACGTTAATGACCGTGCATGCCTCAAAGGGATTAGAATTTCCCGTTGTGTTTTTACCCGGTTGGGAAGAAGGTATTTTCCCCAGCGCTAGTAGTCAGTTTGATGGGGAACAATTAGAAGAAGAACGCCGCCTTGGTTATGTCGCGATTACTCGAGCCGAACAACGTTGTTATATTTCGTACGCCCGCCAACGATTGTTATTTGGACAAACTCAATACGCCGCCCCTTCTAAATTCATAAGCGAGCTAGATGAAGAGTGTAGCGAACAACATATGTATGAAGGCCAAAGTGGCAGCCGGTTTGTCAGCCAACGGAGCAACAAACCGAACTTCTCTCATTCATTACTCCACCCAACACCAGGCGCCAACAACGTTGATGATAGCAATACCTTTAGAGGCCAACCCCTTGGAAAGGTTCCTGGTAGTCGCAAAGAAGCCGTATTTGGCGTCGCCGAAAACCAAACCGAATACAAAACCGGTGACACCATTAAACACGCGGAATGGGGCGAAGGCACTATTATTTTAATTGCCGGAGATGTTATTTCGGCCGCCTTTAAAGGCATGGGTATTAAAAAAATTATCGCCAGTGTGGCCCCGATTGAGAAAGTTGAAGAGGCTTAAGCCAATTCAAATGTGGCCATAATCTTCCCTCCAAAACAAGCAATCCCTGGGTTCGTATTTTGGCCTTTAATACGTAAAGACAACCAATCGCTGTCAGTCGGTAGTTCATCGGCCGAGGATAACTTGAATCCGTTTTGTACCAAATGGGGCAATAACGGTTTAAGGGCCTCCTCATCATTTATAAGAATCAACTTACCATTCTCACACAAGCTCGATTTAAGGGCTTCAAGCCAACGCTCTAAGGTATTGTTAAGCGTCATGTTATGCAAAAAGTCGGACGCATAAATTTCTGCAAATTCCCCACCATGCGTAAGCGCCTCAAGCGCATTACCTTCAACCAGACGTGCCTCAACCTGCGGGTCACGTTCAACTCGAGGCAGTGGCAAATTTTGTGCGGCAGCCTTCAAATCTTCTCGGGTTGTAACAAGTCCTAAGTGCTCAGCAAATATTTGCTCACGAATCGTAGACTGCACTACCATAGACTTTAAAAACAAGGCCGCCTCATACTGATTAGAAACCGCTTCCGGATAATATCGATAACACGAAAAATCTGAATTGGGCGAATTCGGATTAATATCAGCAATTCGCAAAGTGGTCTCAGACGTTAAAAGATCTTCATTTAAAGGCGACAAATCCAAATCAACGCCAACCGCCTCAACACCACGCTTAACCAGCTCAGGCATCAAACCGTAATCGGCCCCACAGCCAATTTCTAGAACTTCTGCCGCAAAAATATCCGCTCTAGCTTCTGATAACTTTTTCATTAAAACGCTTTTAAAACTTTAAACAAAAAAGTCAATCACCTCGTTTCTCTTTGGGCACAATAAATAAATTTTTCGCCTTTGAATCTGTAACCAACGTACTAGGAAGTAATTTTTCAATAATAGCCTCTTTTAAACAAGGATCATTAATCCCAAACATATGAATGCGATCATTCAGCGTTGGCGCATACAAGTGTAAGGTACCAAAACCAAAAATCCTTCCAAAAACGCCTTGGTGCACACTAATCGATTCTATGTTCTTTAAGGCGTAAAATTTTTGACGACGCAAAAACACCCCCCGACTGGTTAATATTTTATCCGGTCGAATTAAATAGAAATGGTTATGCCAACGCATGACTGAATAAAAAAGCACTAAAATTTCTACTAAGTTAAACCATAAAAAAGTTTTCATTCTAAACCAGGCATCCCGTTCTTCAAAAACAAACAAAAATAACACAAACACGACAAAGAAAAATAAGTGCACCATCACCATTCTTAGGCCCAGCAAGAATTTAGCCTGTCGAATCACCATCCGTCTTTCTAGCGTGCTGCCATTAAAAATGGAATTCATGTGATAACAAACATCAAGAGTAACTAAATTTGTATCACACAAATTCCTGTAAGCAAAATTTTATTTAACCCAACCCCTTAAGCACTCCACATTTTTTCATCGTACTCCTCAATCACGCGGTGCGTGTTAAAATGCCCCGCCAAACTCATAGACTGCGCCACATTTTCAAGCCATTCATCTGGTCGTTTCGTAAACGATTCAACCGCTTTTTCTAAACATTCGTAAAGCTCATTAGCATGCGCATCATCCCGTTCATCATCCGTCCAGTCTGGGTTCATATCGGCCCCAAACCCCCAACCGGCTCGTTTTTTACGTTTCAAACCTTCAATCCACCACCCATCTAAAACTGATAGATTTAACGCTCCATTTAAAGCCGCTTTCATCCCACTGGTTCCACTGGCTTCTCGTGGCGGGATTGGGTTATTCAACCAAATATTAGCCCCACTTACGAGCTTATCAGCAATATCAATATTGTAGTCTGGAATTACCGCAATTTTTACGCTGCCTCGTAATTGTTGAGCAAAGCTACGCAGTGATTCTTTTTTATTATTACAGAAATAATCATCAGGATGACAATGCCCCGCAAACACAATTTGGATTTTTTTATTTCCAATTTTTTTAAGTCGTTCTAAGTCTCGGAACAATAACAACGGTCGTTTATAAGGCACAAATCGTCGGGCAAACACAATCGTTAATCGATCCATATCTAACATATCTGATTTTTTTAAATCATTCTCAAAATGGAAGAAGTTTGGATTATCATTCACCCAAGTAAGCAAACGCTCTTTGTTAGCGTAACGCATTTCTTGTAGTGCTTTCACGGGAATTTTAGTTGGAGCTTCGGCTAAAACGCTTGGCTCTTTTCTCCATTTTGGCAGATGCTTATCTAAGCAGGCCGTTGTTGCTGGTGCCGCCCAACGCGTTAAATGAACGCCATTAGTAATTCCTTCGAAGCTATAGCCTGGAAACATATCAAAACAAACTAACTGGTGTTTTTTAGAAACACCGTTGGTTCGACCACTTAGGTTTAAAGCCAGATCGGTCATACTCAACTGATTTTCTGTCGCGAGTTTTTTAATATGCAATGGTAATTGATCCCCTAATACTTGATAAGCCAGTTTGTAATCGAATTTATCGTGCCCAGCCGGAACCGGCGTGTGCGTTGTAAAACGAGTAATACTTTTAACAGCTTCATCATCCCAGTTTTTTTGTTTCAAAAGTTCTAATGTTGCAAAGGCCGCATGCCCTTCATTTAAATGATAATATTCTAAACTCCCAATACCTAGATCGGCCAACATTTTAACGCCACCAACCCCTAATATAACTTCTTGCGCAATACGATGATACGCGGTACTTGGGTATAAGTGTTGCGTAATTTCTCGATCCCACTTCTCATTATCTCCACAAAAAGTCGTCAAAAAATAAACGGGCATGGTGTTACCGTCTTTCGTTTTTACATCATATTGCCAAGCTCCAACGGTAACTTGTCGGTCTTCAATTTGCACTTTGACCGTATTCGGCAATTTTTTCATAAAATACTCTGGGTGGAACTTTTTTTCAGAGTCTTCGGACTGATGATAAATTAAGCCAACCCCAACCGCTGGATACCCCATATCAGCGACTGAGTGCATCATATCTGCGGCGAGAACCCCTAAGCCCCCGGCATAATTAGGAATCTGAGCATCAAAGGCATATTCCATAGAGAAATAGGCAACCTTTGGAGTAGAAGCAGAGCGAGTTTTACGAAAAAATGACATACCGTTTAAATTTTAATTTTTATTTTCAAACTTATTCTAACCCTAACTCCCACGGAAAAACAGCTTTTTTGCCAAAGATTTAAATCTTCTTACAGTTTAGCGTGGAATTAAACCCTAAAAAATGAACCTAGAATCAATCGTTAAAAACTACATTACCAACACCGTCGCCGAGAAGGTTGGTGCCAAACTCGGGCTCTCTTCTGACGTCTCTAAAATGCTTGCTGCCAAAGCCGTGCCACTTTTTTTAGGCAGCATGGCTAATAACGCCGCCAAAGATGACGCTCAAGCCGAAGGCCTATTTACGGCGATTACAAAAGATCATGATGGCAGTGTTTTCTCAAACCTAGACACTTTGCTGAGTGACCCAAAAGCCTTAAACGCCGACAAAATATTACAACACGTGTTAGGCGCTAAAGAAAACACCGTTGAAGCCGCTCTGGCCGCTGACTCTGGCGTTAAAACAGAACAGGCCACCGGCATGATGCAAATGCTCGCGCCCTTAGTTATGGGGGCTTTAGGCAAAGAGCAAAGTGAACAAGATTTAGAAAAAGATCATCTGGCCTCTATGTTTGCCGCTGAAAAAGAAACGATCGCTCAACAAAAAGCCACAAACCCGCTTTTAGCTATGCTTGACCAAGAAGGTGACGGCGTAGCCGACGACCTTCTTAAAATGGGGATGAGTTTTTTAAATCGAAAAAAATAAGTAATTTCACAAGCCACTTAAAAAAACACCGAAACGAAATCGTTTCGGTGTTTTTATTGTTACATTAGAAAGGTTCTGGTGGGCACGCCAAGACTTGAACTTGGGACCTCCTCCTTATCAGAGAGGCGCTCTAACCAGCTGAGCTACGCGCCCTTTCTAAACCACAACTACCTAAGTAGCCGATCGATACTAAAAAAAAACCAAGCCCTGTCAAAAAAATGTTTTTAAGAATTACAAATTATTAAATAATTTCACTTGTTTTTTATACCCCCCAAGGGTATAAAGAGGGCATGAAAATAAAAATCATCAACCGACTTAAACGCAATAAAGGCCAGCTTGAAGCCCTAATTCGAGTAATAGAAAATGAAGAAGATTGTGAAAAAATACTTTTGCAATTTCAGGCGGCGCAATCAGCCCTAGACGGAGCTTTTAAAGTATTTCTCGAAAGCAATCTAAGTCAGTGCCTAGAAAACGGTGATCAGACTAAAATTAAAAAATTACTCCCCTTAATTCTAAAAAAATAATGAACACGCTTAAAAAAGGCCTCTTTCAACCAGGAAAAATAATTCCGGGACTAGAAATAAACGGAAACCCCGCCCCCTACCCAGTCTTAAATGAACGGGCCATACGCGCCGGCGCCGGCATTATGTTCGTGCTTGGTGGCACCGCTTTTGCTTTAGCGTTCCTCGCGCAAGATTTCAGACTCTTAAAAATAGTGGTGGTTATCTTCTTTATAGATTTTTTCACCAAAGTCGTTTTAGGACCTAAATTTTCAATGGTTTCGAACTTAGCTAACTTTATGGTGAAAAATCAAAAACCTGAATACGTTGGGGCTATTCAAAAGCGCTTTGCCTGGAGTATTGCTTTAACCATGGCGAGTTTAATGATTCTTTTACTCTACGTATTAGAAATACATGGCCCTATAAACTTAAGTGTTTGTCTGATCTGTTTAACTTTTATGTGGCTAGAAACCAGCGTTGGCATTTGTGTTGGCTGCAAAATTTATTACGGTTTAATTCGATTAAAAATCATAAAAGAACCGCAATTCCCTCCGGCTTGTCCGGGAGGGGCCTGTCCTATTTCCAAATCTAATCTTTAAATCGACTCTTATGAAAAAAGAAAAACTTATTATCGTTGGCTCTGGGCCAGCCGGACTAACGGCCGCCATTTACGCCGCTCGAGCGGATTTAAATCCGCTAGTACTAGAAGGACCAAACCCAGGTGGACAACTAATGACCACTTCTGACGTTGAAAATTTCCCCGGTTTTCCTGACGGCATTATGGGCCCAGAACTAATTAGCAACATGCGAACACAAGCCCAAAAATTTGGCGCTCGTTGCGAAATGAAAGCCGTCTCATCGGTCGATTTTTCTGACCCTAAGAATTTAAAACTAACCGTAAATGATGAAGAAATCAGCGCTCAAGCGGTTATTATTGCCACTGGTTCTGTCGCAAGATGGCTTAATTTAGGCAAAGGGGAAGAACGATTTTGGGGAAAAGGTTACACCGCTTGTGCCACGTGTGATGGGGCTTTTTTCCGTGGTAAAACGGTCGCGATTGTCGGTGGTGGCGATTCGGCTTGTGAAGAAGCCACCTTTCTCACAAAATTTGCGGAAAAAGTATATCTGATTCACCGTCGTAAAGAACTACGCGCTAGTAAGCCCATGCAAAAGCGTGTTTTTGAAAATGATAAAATTGAAGTTATTTGGAACCAAAATGTAACCGACCTAAAAGGGGAAACCGTTTTAGAATCAGTAGAATTAACAGATACTGACACAGGGGAAAAATCTGAATTAAAAATTCAAGGACTCTTTATGGGGATCGGGCATGACCCCAGTACTAAGTTTTTAAATGATTCGTTAGAACTCACAAACGGATACATCAAAGTAAAAAATCATACCAACAGTTCCATTCCGTCTGTATTTGTGGGGGGCGACGTAGCCGATTGGCACTACCAACAAGCCATTACCGCAGCGGGCTGGGGGTGCATGGCCGCCCTTGATGCCGAAAATTATCTAAACAGCTTAGAAGACTAAGTCGAAACACAATTCGCATTCAAGAAACCAATTAAAGTTTCACGATAAACTTTAAGTCCTTCCACTGAGTGGCCATCAAAATAATCGAGGCCATCATTGGAAGGCTCTGGAATACCATCAAAATAGCCTTCACGCTTGGTTTCATTAAAATAATAAGTCACCGCATCGGTGCCAAATGAAGCATGAGTAAACCCCGCATTAATTTCAAACCATTGCTCCGGACTAACGGTCACTCGCGCGCCAGCGTTTTCAAGCACAAAAACATCATCTTGCGCCTTACCCCGAGAGGCAACACAATCAATTACCTGTTGTACTAAGTACGCATTATCAGCCGCCAACCCCTTAATTTCCGGACTGTACACAATTTCGGTCTGAGCCTGCGCAGGTAAAGCCGCTAAAGCAGCACAGGTAGCTAAAGAGGATAAGTTCATTGAAAATAAAATAACACTATTTGTACGCATAAGTCAATAGCACTCCTTTTACTCGCCTTTTACAAGAATGTTTTTAAACTAAACACTCAACTATGAAACTCCATTTTGTCGGTATCGGTGGAATTGGTACTTCTGGCCTGGCGCAACTTTGTGCCCACTTAGGACACAAAATTTCTGGCTCTAATCTAGGTTCAAATCCAGTTTTTGAGCGATTACAAGCCGACGGATTCACCAATTTATATGACACTCACGAAGCGCATAACCTTCCCAGTGATGCCGATTTACTTATTTACTCTGAAGCGATTCCAGAACAGAACCCAGAACGAGAACGCGCTAAAGAATTAGGGATTAGAGAAACAAGCTATTTTGCCTATTTAGGGGAAATTTCACAAAATTATAAAACCATTGCTGTCGCTGGCACACACGGAAAAACTACTACTACAGGGCTCATTACAGCTGGTTTTCAAGCCTGTAATTTTGACGCAACAATTTTAGTCGGCTCCACCTTAGACCTTTTAGAAGGACGAAACTTCAAGGCGGGAAATAGCGATTTTTTACTCGTAGAAGCCTGCGAGTATCGAGAAAATTTTAAATATCTAGAACCAGACGTGTTACTGATTACCAATTTAGAATGGGACCACGCCGACTACTACAAATCTGAAGCTGACTACAAACAGGCCTTTAAAAATTTAGCTACTAAAAGTAAAAATGTGATCTATCACCGAAGTGAAGAAGCCGTACGAGAACTTTTAGAAGACGTAAACACTAATCAATTACCAATCCCGGCTCAAAGCCCAAACTCTTGGCTTGGAATTTTAAATATTTGGGGCGAAGCGAATCAACAAAATGCTACTTTAGCTCTAGCATTAGGACACTTTTTAAAACTAAACCTAGAAACCTTTAAAACAGGCTTAAGCCAATACAAAGGGGCTGGTCGTCGGCAAGAATTTTTAGGCGACAAAAAATTCGGAAACAAAACCATTAAAGTTTATGACGACTACGGCCATCACCCAACGGAGATCAAAGCCACCATTGAAGCCTTTAAAAGCCAACACCCAAAAGCTAAAATCGCTCTCTTTTACGAACCGCACCAATATAGCCGTACCGCGCAGTTCTTTAGCGAGTTCGCCGAAGCATTTAAACACGCTGACCATTGTGCGCTATTCCCCATTTACGAAGCCCGCGACACCGCCGAAGACAAAGCCTCCGTTAGCTTAGAAGACTTTATAGCCGACAACCCAAAGCTAAAAAAGTTTTCCACGATAGATGAAGCAAATGTGTTAGCCCGCAGCCTGAACGATGGAGACCTACTTTTATTTATGGGGGCTGGAAAGATTAGTCAATTCGCCCATAAATTTATGACAAGCTAGGCATTGTTAAGCTTATCGACTTCAAACGCTAAAGCGGTTATTAACTCTGCTTTGCCTGGATCAATCCCCATTGTTTGTAGTTGGGTCATAATTACCGCCTCTGTTGGCTTTATAGGGGCTTTAAGCGCTTCAACAATTTGTAAGGTTACTTTCTTCTCATTATCAGGCAGATCATTAAAAATAGCTTGAGGATCTACGGCTTCATCATCGTTGGTGACATGAAAGCTGGCGCGATAAACCAGACAGAAAAGTATAAAAAAGCCCAAAAGTGGAATTAGATTCCAAAGAAGATGGATCATATTCATCTTGGTGGCTAAAAGTAAAAGGTAGCTCATATAGAACAAGTTCAGTAGGGCGAGGATACTGCTCAAAGCCCTCCAGGGGTTTTTGGTTGTGGAAATTTCCACTAACTCATCGTTTAAAGACTTAAATTCAGGGTCCTCTAACAATTTTTGAAGAGAAAGGTCCTCCCCTAGATCGGCTTTAATTCTTTGTTCGACTACCCGTCCTTCCGCTTGGATCTCTAGCGCTCGATCAATAGATTTATTTGTAAACTGAGAGCTTAAAATCCCAACCAAAAGCATCATCACTTGCAATAAAATAACGATTCCAAACTTCATCCCCTTAACCCGAGCCAACTGCGCCACATAAACAGGGAGCACCAATGGCACGATCAAAAAATAAGCCATTCCAGGTGATGGATGATTTACGTTTTTACCTATTTGGACGTAACAACGTGCAATCATCCAATAGATTGAGCCGAAAAACAACAAAGGAATAATTAACATAGAATTCAATACATCCTTTTATTATAACAAAAAAAGCTAAAAAAAACAATCAGACGGAATGGCCCAAAGAAAAAGCCACTTCCCAGTAAACTGGGAAATGACTTAAACCCCTCTGGTTAAAGATGACGCTTGAGACTGAAATTTTGTGACTAAAAAAATAAACTCTCTATACTAAACCCATGAACCAAGTAAGACGTGTCCGTTCGAGCTACGAAGACCCTCAGTTTCCTAAATGGGAATCACCACAAAGTATTGCGGGATTTATTATCGGTACCCTGCTGTGGATCATTATGCTGATTGGCTTTTTATTTTTATTCTACGTGCAGCTGTTTGGCTACTACACCCGTTATTTGTTACGCTTCATTAAAAGCGACCTTGCGCCAACCCCCTTTTGGTTTTCGGTGTTAATAGTAGTGTTTTTACCCCCTGTTGCCTTAGCCGTAATTTTAATCGGCGCCTTAGTAAAAATACTCAAAAACTAATCGAGCATTTCATTCATCTCTACGATTGTTTCCATAAAACAATTTCGCACCGAAGCGACCTTCCACCCAATTGGGCGTTGGGTAACTTCGTCTAAATAAAGGGCTCGATCAAATTCAACTTGCACGGCATAAATATCTTTTCCTCGTAAAATCTTACGCAAACGTCGGTTAGCACTAGGATTTCCAAAATAACGAATCACGTTCGCCCCTTTGAAGATTGAATTAATTTCAATCTCTTTTTCTTCCAAACCCAGTTTATCAGCAATTTTTTCTCTAAAATCCAAAAGAAAAGCCTCTGGAGCGGTTCCAAAACGCCCCTCATCCACTTCTAAATCTGGCGCATTAGAAAGGACCAATGGAGGCATTTTTTTTATTTTTCGAGCCTTATCCTCTCGCCACGTACGTCCCAATAAACGGTTGCCTGTATCGTGCACATCAAGCAGAATAATTGGTCGTCCCTCATTCGCGGGATTTTGCGCGGCGGCATCAATCGCCGAAAACACATCTCGGTAAAAAGGCTCGTAAGAATGGAGCAGTAATTTACGCAGCCAGAACGGACGCAGCCAAGACGTTGTGAGACGTTTTTGAAATTTTTCTCTAAAAATCGGTACCCCATTAAAGTCTTCAAATCGAATCACATCTTCATCGTCCCTTTTTCGATTCGCGTCCCCCACAATACGACCATAACGCGCCACTACTTGTTGGCTCAGCGGTACTTTTTCAAGTAAATATTTCGTCCCATAATCCGAAAAATTAAGCAGCAATCGAGACGAGGTTTGGTAGTCTGGCCGTAAATACGGAAACACCGAAAGCGGCACCTTTGAACTACCGTGCGGCGATGTCACAATCACATTTGTCGGGAAATTATTCCGCCCAGCAAACCACTGTTTCACGCCTAAAAATATATTACGCCGAATGCTCATCCTCTTTTTTATAGGCTAAAAAAGCCCAAGTGACAAGTAGAGCTTTTAATAATTTAAGTAGCCTTTACTACCAATTTTATGAAACAAATTTCAAAACTATGCGTATAACCTAATGCCTCGGTTAATCAGCTTTGTTTGCAAGCGAACCGCCGAGGTCTAAAATTGCTGTTCCAGAAACCGTATATAAAGAGGGATGAAAGCTCGAAAGCTCACGCTTTCGGGCTTTTGTTTTTATAGACATAAAAATAAAAAAATATTTTTGAAATAAAACCAAGCAGGCATGCGTATAAGTCAGTGAAACCCTTCTAAAATGAAATATCTCACTTACTGGCTGCCGAAAAAACAAAGTGAATTTCTGCTCTTTCCCAAAAACAGCCACGCTAAAAATTCTGATTGGGGTCAATTTTAAACCCTTAAAACTAGATTATAGCGTTATATCTGCTAGATTCCCCTCTGTCTATGCTACAAAATAAAACTTTATCGGACGAAGCGGTGGTAAAAGCCGCCCAAAAAGATCTAGAACACTTTGGGATTTTAGTTGAACGCTATGAAACCAAACTAAAGTTTTATATTTTACGAATTTCTCATTTTTCTGATCTAGAAGCGGAAGAAATTTTACAAGAAGTCTTTATTAAGGCTTGGAAAAACTTAAACGAGTTTGATGAAACCTTAAAATTTTCTTCTTGGATTTACCGGATTGCCCATAACGAAACTATTTCAGCGTTCCGAAAAGCTAAAAGTCGCGGCGATACTGAACGAGCCGAATTAGAACCAGAATTATTTGATAGTTTGGCCGACGAGCATAATTTCATTGACGATTTAGACCGAAAAATAAATGCACAAGAAGTACAACAAATCCTAGCCACCCTAAGTGAAAACTATCGAGAAGTACTGATTCTAAGATTTGTGGAAGATAAGAGTTATGAGGAAATTGGCGACATCCTCATGAAACCTGGCGGTACCGTTGCCACGCTCATAAACAGAGCTAAAGCCCAGTTTAAAGAGAGCTATTTAAGACAATTTTCAAACACCCTATGAAAAAATCTACATTGGCTGACAGCATTCTAAAAAAAATTGAAGCAGAAAGCATTAAACCGCATTCTAAATTCTATTTTTATCTCAAAAACATCAGTTTCTGGGGGCTATTCGCGTTAGCTATTGTGGCTGGAGCTATCAGCTTTGCTATTATTCTTTACGCCAGTCTAAACACTGATTTTGCCGTTAGCGGTTTTGTCGAAAAAAACGAACTACTAACCCAATGGTTAACCTTATTACCTTTAGTATGGGTGCTACTTATTGGGGTCGCTATTGGTATCGGAATGGTCGGGCTAAAGCACACTAAACGCGGCTACCGAATTGCCCTAGCGACCCTTGTCGCTAGCAACATTGCCGGCAGCATCGTGTTAGGAAGTGGACTGTATGCCGCTGGCGGAGCGCAAGTAATTGAAGAAGCCTTAGAAGAAAATGTCAGCTTTTATGAAAGTACCCGCGAAAAACACCAAAAATTTTGGGGAAACCCCGAAGACAAAGGCCGCTTAGCCGGACGCGTTATTGAGATAAACCAAGAAAAACAAACCATCCTGCTTGAAGGTCCTTACGGTAACACCTGGGAAGTACCTTACGGTGAAAAAACCATGATCAACAATCCACCAGAAGTGGGGAAAATGTTAAAAATAAAAGGCGCTATGGATGGAGAACGACGCTTTAGACCCGAAAAAATGGGCCCGGCCGACAAGCAAGAATTTATGCACCAACGAATTGAGCAACATTTAGATCGCTACCCAGAGCTGCGAGAAAAATTTGAAGAAAACCTCAGTGCCGAAACCAAAGCCGAAATTGAGGCTCTTAAAGAAACAGGAGAAAGACCCAGCCCTGAATTTAGAGACAAAATAAGGCTTGAAATTGACCAAAACACTACCGAAGAAGAACGAGCGGCTTTTCGTGAAGAAGTTTTAAACTCAATTAATGAGAAACTAGAGGCAGACGGCCTTAGTCCTCGCCTACAAAAAATACAAAGACCCACTACACCAAGACTTACAGAGTAAATCATAAATCGACAAACATCCATAAATAAACTAGGCTAACGGTATGGATGTTTTATGGTTTATACCTGTAATTATAGCGGTGCTAGGACTTATTTTTTGGAAACTCACTCAAAAACCAAAGCTAAGCAAAGATCAGTTCCACCGCAGTCTGGCTCATATTAGAAAAACGCAAACACTCGCGCCAAATCACGCCTTAATGGATGCTCATAAGGCTTTTATCGCCGCCCTGCAAAGCTTGTATCCAAAAAGCCGAACCAATGGCGCGACGCTTATTAAACGAGTCGTTAAAAGACTGCCTAATGAGAAAGTTATTTGGAAACTACACCGCACCCGCAATTTAGCCGCCCACGAACCCAATTTTGAGGTTTACAGCAAAACTGCCAGTCAAGCCCGGCGAGAGTTTGAACGAGCCTTAAAGGCTTTGCGGTAAACAATTAGCATTCAGTACTTAGCGTCCCTTTCTTTACGAAAGAAAGAGTCCTACAGAGTTAGGTATTCTATTTTTTATGGTCCTTTGAATCGCTCTTATCTTTGCCCTTTTTTTCTTTTTCAGAACGAGACCAACGTTTAATTTTCTCTTCCACATCCGCCTGTGGTTTAGCATAACGCTGTCGTGAAAAGTTAATAATTTTTTTCGCCCGCTCTTCGGGGTCTTCATCGGTTTGCAAATCTGGTGGCGGCAATGTATCTCCAGAAAAAACAGGCGTCGTCATCCCATCAACCATAATTCGGTTATACACTTTGTATTTCGGTAAACCGGCTAAATGGGCGGGTAACACCAACTCTTCATCAAATTGTTCTGAAAGCACTTTGGCATCATCAATACCGACTTGAAACGACACCAACGACCCCACATTCCCAAACACGGCGGCTCTCACTTCGTCACTCATTTGTTCAATGTACTGATTCGCCATCGTCAGACTTAAACGATATTTTCGAGCTTCAGATAAAATGGTCGCAAAACTATCGGTCGCAAAATTTTGGAACTCATCTACATACAATGAAAAATCTCGTCGTTCTTTTTCGGGCGTATCGGCCCGACTCATCGCATCAATTTGAAATTTTGTAATCAACATTGACCCCAGCATGGTTGAATTATCTTCCCCAATTTTCCCTTTCGATAAATTAACAATCACGATTTTTCCTTTATCCATCGCAAATCGTAAATCTAAGGTTGATTTAGGTTGCCCCACAATGTTTCGAATAATCGAGGTAGAAAGAAATTGCCCAACTTTATTTTGAATCGGACCTACTGCTTCGGCTAATTTTGCCGGTGGTAAGGCATTAAACTCGGTTTCCCAAAAGCTTCGCACCATTGGATCTTCTACAAAGTGAAGAATCTTTTGCCGATAATCTTTATCCACAAGCATCCGTGGAATCCCCAAAATAGTCGTATCAGGCGCTTCAATTAAAGCCAAAATGGTGTTACGCAAAAAGTGCTCTAAACGCGGCCCCCAACTTTCGGCATAAAGCTTTTTAAAAACGCCTACTAAACCAGACGCAATCACCGCTCGTTGCTCCACATTTTTTCCTTCCAACATATTAAAAGCCACCGGAAACCCTCGATCAGAAGGATCAAACACAATGACATCATTCGTTCGATTTTTTGGAATAAAACGCAAGACGGCTTCGGCTAAATCCCCATGCGGGTCGATCACGCCCACCCCCTTACCGGCCTCAATATCAGCCCGAATCATATTTTCAAGCAGCGTCGATTTTCCCATTCCGGTTTTACCAATCACATACACATGCCGCCGCCGGTCGTCGAGACGAATCCCATACTTATCATTTTGGCCTCTAAAGTTGGTTTGCCCCATCAAGGTAATATCTTCTTCGTCTGGGCCTGGTAAATGCGATGGCGGTTCTAATTTAG
This sequence comes from Candidatus Altimarinota bacterium, assembly GCA_905478675.1. Classification (GTDB taxonomy): domain Bacteria; phylum Patescibacteriota; class Gracilibacteria; order UBA4473; family UBA4473; genus JAACPJ01. The sequence goes on along the minus strand of CAJQJI010000075.1, from coordinate 3,788 downwards.
GACTATCGACCCACTGAATTGACGGTGTGGTCACCGTTTCAGTTGGCAAGTGGTACATAGTGGCTAATTCTTCTTGGCTGAGCGCAAACGGATCATTTGGGCGTCGGTGTAACACGTTTTTAAACGCTTCTGCTTGTCGATCACGCGCTAAAGTCGAAATGCTCATACTATTATGATCGGCCAACGTAAACTGCTGAAAACTGCCCGCCAGTTCCCTAATTTTGGCTTCTGCATGTAATTCATCTGGGTCTGAATGAATATAAACGGCCCGAATATTCACCGCAAAATTTAAACGAATCAATTTATCATACGCGGCCGTAAAAACCGTTTCTTGGTCATGCCGGCTCGAAGATTTAGACTGTCGATCTAAATCACTGTCATTATTATCGTCCACCACGCCCTCAGCACTCGGTAATTTAAACCCACTTAAAAGCAGGCACAAAAGCCAAATAGGACTCCGTCGTTGGCGTTCTTTTTTATTCGGACTTAAACGAGCCCACTGATATAAATTTTTAAACCACTCGTATTTCCATAACCCACCCCCCATAAACCGACGCAACGTTTTTTGCGCAATTTCATTCCATTTTTTATCGATCGGTGCCACCACAAATTGCAAAATAGCGGCATCATTCGCCGCATTCAAATGCGATAAACCTGAGGTCATTGGACCTAAAGGATCTTCAAAAACTTGGTTCAGTTTATCTTCAAATTGCGGGTATCGTTTAAACGGAAACACCCAATGATTACTCGGTCGCAAGGTAGCGGTAAAAACTTGTTTATCCTTCACCAGCCCTTGAGTGAAGTATTCTGGAACCGTTTTAATTTCGACCCCTGGATACTGTGAATAAATCTGCGACGCAATCAGCGTTCGCAAATGACTTGGCACCACAATATAAAAATAAATACGACCTTTAACCCGCGCAATTTCAAAGCTCACACTTTCGTCACCCGTTTGTGAAGTTTGTTTAAGCAGCAAACCATGCAGCGTCGCTAAAACTTGCTCAAACGCCAAAGGGCCACGGGCACTGCCTCGTGGAACTTCGAGTCGTAAAATGGTTTTAGGATGCGCTTTCGCCATGAGTCTTATTCTACTCTATTTTAGGCAAAAAAACCAGCCCGGCTAGTCGTTTAAATTCAAGCTATATTTTAAAAACCAATAATTTTAATTTTTTTTAGTTAGCTTCAAAAAAGCCCCGCGAAGGCTTGTGTTTTAGGTTTTTTTGAAAAAAGGAGTTGGTTACGAAAAATCTGAAATTTTTGTAAAAAATGAAAGATTTGAAGTCATCAACGACGTGGTGCACGAGAGAGGATTTGAACCTCCACGAGAATAATTTCTCACTAGCCCCTCAAGCTAGCGCGTCTACCGTTTCGCCACTCGTGCGCGAATGCTTACAAAACCTTAACCAAAAAACAAAGACTCGCAAGTCCTCAATAAAGAGGCTTAATAACAAAAGGCTCATCGTCTGTATCCGGTCCGTTAAAATGCCAATGCGCCCCCGTAAAATCAGGATAAGGCGGCAAATGCAGTGGGATAATATAATTAATCTTATAACGAACCCCTTTCCATGCAGTCAAAACAGACTGCAGACCGATATATTTTTTAAGGACGCCACTAGCACTAATATCACGATCGTAATCTCTAATCCCTTCAAGCGTTTCGCCGACGGGCCAATAATAAGCGTCAACCTGCATTAGCCCATCTGGCGTTTCAACGGTTGAGAGCACTTTAAAAACGTTCTCTAAAGCCTCGGGATGTAACAATTCTGCACCTACTTGTAAATCCTCCATAAACATCTTTTAACATATCAATGCTTTTCGTCAAAAGTTTAAGTTTCACATTTCAGGCCTTAAAACGTTAAATAGAACCGTATGCGTAAATTTTTATTCTCGGTTTTAATTTTCAGCCTGGTGCCAATCGCACAGGCCGCTGATTTTACCGATATTAGCAACAGCCCTTACGCGCCAGCCATTGAAGAACTTGCCAAAATAGGTATGGTTCAGGGCTACGAAGATGGCACTTACCGGCCTAAACAAAGCATTAATCGCGCCGAGTTTATAAAAATCTTAATGGCCACCAAATACCAACGCCAAGTAGACTACCAAGCTCAAAGCGACAAAAGTTGTTTTAGCGATATTCCCAGCCCCGTTTGGTACCGCCCGTACGCCTGTGTTGCGCAAGACCGAGAAGTAATTGATGGTTACGCCGACGGCAGTTTTGGCGCTGAAAATTCGGTCAATAAAGCCGAAGCCGCCAAAATATTATATCAGTTTTATTTTGAAGACCCCGTCCGTCCCGGTTCCCCGTGGTATTTAGCCTATTACGAAGGCCTCGAAAAAAAGAACGCTTTTTTTAATTTCTTTGATGAAGAACCTGAAAGCCCGCTGACACGAGGCCAAATGGCTTTTGCGATTCAGCAGTTTAGCCAATACCCCGCCGTTAGTTTAGCCCCACCACCAATAGAAGGGACCACGGAGCTAGCGTTTGATAAACCTCGCGAAACGCAATCGGTAGTAGATGTAACCCCTACCCCATTGCCAGCGCCAGAACCCGTAACCTCTATTCCCAGCCAACCAACCGTCTCTTTTCCAGCGACCCCCGCCCCAACGCCCACTAGTAGTGATTTTGAAATTTCCCCCCTATACGTCGTAGAAGGAACCCATCCAGGGCCTCAGGTCAGTGGCGGATACATTAGCACCTATTCACAATGGCAGACGGCTAACTACGCCGCTAGCGTAAATAATAAAACGCTTGATCGAACTGAGGCCCATCGAATCGGGAATTTAGTGTTAAAAAGCGTCAATGATGCCCGAGTCGCCGCGGGAAAAGAACGCATGATTTTTAATGCCGATTTACAAGATGTCGCACAGAATTTTGCCGAACATCTAGTCATCAACGCTGTTTATTCTCATTCAGATATGCTCGGGAACGACCCCTTTGAACGCGCAAAACTCGCCAGTATTCCAGGTTTTGTAGCTGAAAATATTGTGTGGCGACGACGCGACCCCGAAACGGCGATTGGCTGGTGGAAAAATTCAGCCGTGCACTGGAACAATGTAAGCAATGCACGCTTTACTAAAGCCGGCGTGGGCGTGACCAAAGAGCCCAACGGGGGTTACATTATTGTGATGATGCAGGGGGAGTAAGTAAGTTCTTAATGCACAATGTTAACCTCAAACCCCACTCCAGTACTGGCCCCTGGTGGAGCTAGGTACGTCGTTCGTTCTACCCCAAACGCCTCATCTGTCGGTACCGCTGTTGGCACATAAAAAACAACCCGAAACAATTGGCCACGAATTTCACGTACCATTTCATGCGTCATAAAACTATAGACACTTTCAGCACTCAATTGTGTATCACGAGCAAATTCTAGCAACGGGTTTTGATCATCAAATTCAATCGCATGAATCACACAAGCCGTGGTTTCTTGAGCGACAGCAAAAATTTCAAATTGATCTTTTGGTAAATCTGGATGACAAATCACCGCTCCAATTTCAAAATCTGCGGCGGTAAAATTTTTTTGATTTAAAGTCATACAATTAATGAATATGGCTGCCCTGAAATAACGTAGTGCAGTTACCAATACTAAGTTTCTTATTTTCTGATTTCAGAATTTTCTCCTTATCTACGGCCACGGGCACATGCAAAACAATTTTAGTAAGAACCCCTTCGATGGTGCTCGTGATTACTTGTGTCGCAATCATCGGCAGTTTATCCGGATCATCAAACCCCCTTTTAGTAATAGCGGCTAAGACTCGCCCTGATTCTTCATCATTATTATCCACTAACT
>CAJQJI010000074.1 GCA_905478675.1 Candidatus Altimarinota bacterium | reverse complement strand
CCGGTCAATAGTGTACAGCCAAAAAACTCTTTTACGCCCAACGGGCCTAAAAGAGTTTTTTATTTGTGTTTGACGGGGTTCTGAACCCAGAGCTCAGGGGTTCGATAATAAAGCCAACAAGCGATGAGCGCAGCGAATCAGCGAGTTGTGCTGTTTGAACCAACCGAATTCCAAAGCGGAGCGTAGGAATGACGGGACGGTAATCCCTCATTCACAGCCATCTTCAGAGTCCCTAACGGAGACTCTGACGGGGAGTAAAAGATTAATAGGTTAGTTTATTTTTTTTAAGAAATTTGCTCCAAGCGTTAATTGCCTCCTCGGCAAAAGCTAAAGCATCATATTGGTTATCATCTATTTTTATTGTTGCGCTATAACTAGTGCTAAAACCAGTAAGTTGATCTAGATCTAGTTTTGTGTGTATAATTACGTTTTCGTATTTTTTAATTTTAGACCTTCTTGATGTAAGTTTTTTATGCTTAGACTGGTTACAAATATCAGCACAAATGGATAAATATTCATTAGAATTAATAAAAGCTTCTAATTTGTCCTTAATGCCATTTGGAACTTCATGGTCGTTCTTTATCCAATCTTTAAAGTGGTAAACTTCTTCAAATAAACTCGTACAAAGATCTCTAATTTCTGGATTGCTTATAACCGCAGTTTCTTTTTGAGCCTCTTCTTTAAAACACTTTTTTAATCGATCAAAAGATCTTCGAATCTTTTGTAGTTGAGCTAGGTATTCATATTGCTTTAAATTCTTCTTTTTCTTCATACGACTATTTTACCACACTTTTTTTGATAGTAATCATGTTCAAAGTTGGCATTATAAACCCTACACGATACAAGCTCCCGCCCCACATAAAAGAAGCCATGCTCCTTTAAAAAACAAAACTCCTCGATTCCACCAATCCAAAACAACTTATCAACACCTCTTTGTAGCTCTCATCTCTAACAAGTATATATGCTTCATTGCTTTCCCAACCTGCAAAGATTACAAATTGAACGTCAGGTAAAACAGTCTCATTAAAATAATCTTCCAACAACTTTTTTGACTCTCTTATTGCAGATCCAATCCAAACGCCTTGAATTTGCCGAACATCTCTAGGCACCTTAAATTTAGCCTCTACTGATTTAAACAGCTCTTTTGCATTAGAAGGAGGATCTATTGGAGTTCTATTTTTCACAGACACACCCTGATTCAATTCCCTTGTCAGTTTAATCAGATCTTCTAAATGATTTACCTCCGTCACTGTTCTATTTTTTACTTCTACTAAAATTGTGTAACCTTCAAACTCAATTTCCCAGTCTATATTTAGGTTCCCAGGACTATAATTTTCAACTTCAAAATTTATTTTATTGTAATTGGTACTTAGATCTAAAAGCGGTCGCATTTCGAAAACATGGCTTTGGTGATGATTCGAATCATCTATTTTTTTCAGCCATCTATCTCTTTCCGGTTCCCCCAAGTATTTATCTGCTAACCCTATTGCTAAAATCAAATTTTTCGTACAGAAATTATTACCACTTCCAAAACTTTGAAATTTCATTCCTGTTCTAGTAGTTGGGGGCTTGCCAAAACAATAAAGCACACTATCACTCAATGAATCATTAAATACAATCGCCTTTTTGAGGTTCGAGGGTAATAAGTTTTTTAGATTTGAAGGGAAATATGATTCTAATATTTTTTCACTCATTATAAGAAATATATCACAATGAATCCTTAGATCTAAAAAAAGTTCTAAGTCATACAAACTCTTTGGTTTCTTCTTTCAGCCCCCTCCCACGCCCCCCCTACTCCCCCATCTCCAATACTTTGTAAATCGCAATCGCCACCTCTGCTCGGGTTAAGTTTTGCGAAGGTTTAAGCTGTGTCCCTCGATCGGGAAACAATTCATACGCGGCAGCGACGCCAATGTAAGGCGCGTACCAAGCGTTGGCTTCAATGTCGGTAAATTGATGTGAAAGATTTTCCTCAAGCGAGAAAACTTTAGTAACAAGCTTTAAAAATTCGACCGTATTCACCGTTTGCCCTGGGCGAAACGTGCCGTCTGGATAACCTTCAAGAATCCCTCTATTTTGGGCTTCCGCAATAAAAGGGGCGTACCAAGCGCTTTGGTCTACATCAGAGAAGCTGGCTGTGTCGTTGGTGATAGGAGCCACCGTCACGCTTTTAGCCAGAAGCAAAAATTTGGCGACTTCAGCCCGGTTGACCGCGTTGCTCCCTTTAAATTCTCCGTCAGGATAACCGCCAATGATACATTTTTCTTTCAGAAAACCCGCCGCTGTATCCTCCAAGGTATTAACTTGCGTATCAGGGAAAGCGGCTGCATTGATAGCGGTGTTGCTGTTGGTTGACGCTTTAAGTTCTGTTTCAATTAAGGCTTTTGTTTCGGCACTCGGTGCTTGCGTTTTATATTCATCAAATTCATCAATAAAGTTTGAAGGTGAAATCACCGCTTGAGACTTAACCGTGCTGTTGTTTGGAGTAACGAAATCCGCAATAACATAGTTATTTGACCGATCTGAATCGGGCAGCTGTTGCTTAGGATCCAGCAAAACTGCGATTTGATGCGTTTGGTTTTGCGGCAGGCTGTAGTTGACCTGCATGTTGTAGCACGCTTGAGGCTCAAGATTTCCAATCTCTTGAATTTCGGTCACGTTCCAAACCCCTTCTCGCATAATCCGAATATGAACCCGTGGGTTGGCATTTGGGGTATCACCGTTATTACAAATATTATTATGAACATAACCGGTGGTACCTTGATATTGGTAGCTCACCGATTCAATGTAAAGATCCGTCGCAGCTTGCGCCGTAGAGAAGAACAGAAGAGCCAAGGCCGCGTGAGTAAATTTCATAGTGGTTCGAAAAAAATATAGGTCCACCCTATTTATACACAAACCAGAAAGAATAAGCAGTCGATAAATGAGATTTTAGCTTCTGTTTCGTTTGCCGGAATGTGGGTAAAAAGAGAAGGACTACTTCCCTCTTGTTACCAAGTAAATAAAGACCCCAAAACAAACGAGGAAAAAACCAATGCCAAAGGGAGACATCCAAGCCAGCGGAGACGTAAGCGCTTCAATCATAGTAAAATTATGGTAATTTTTTTTTTGAGAAACACAATTACCGTCTCGCGCAAAAACCACTAAACTCTAAGCAAGATTTTAAAAACCAGACTCATGAACCGCGTTAAAAAAAATTGGGATATGTTGCCGGACGAATCGCGAAAAACCGTTATTGAAGAACTCCGTCGTTTTTACCAAAGTGAGTTTGAGGAAGAGTTAGGCATGATTCGAGCCGACTTGTTACTTGATAAGTTTTTAGAACTCACCGCCATAGAAATTTATAATGAAGGCGTAGACAGCACCGAAAGACTGGTCGAAGACAAAATTGCCGATTTAAAAATGGAGCTTTATATGCTGCGCAAAGTGCAAGATGATTAAACCAGATTGGTAGCTTGAGCAACGTGGCTTAGTATCCACCAGCAACCCTAACCGCTAAGATAACCGACGATTTAACCCTAAAAAAATGAACTTAGCGCAACAAATTCAAGCATTCAAAAACAACGCGCCTGCTAAACCGGCTGAAGTAACGCAAACCATGCAGCAAGCCACACAAGATTTAATAGAAACCGGCATTGAAAACAACGCCCCAAAGGTCGGCGAATTGTTTCCGAACTTTGCGCTGCCAAACCAAAACGGTGACAACGTGGAATTATCAACCCTGCTAGAACAAGGCTCGGTAGTGCTCAGTTTTTACCGTGGCGGCTGGTGCCCGTATTGTAATTTAGAACTAGCGGCTTTACAGAAAAAATTACCAGAATTTAAAGCCAAAAACGCGCACCTAGTGGCGATTAGCCCCGAGCAACCAGATCATTCGCTTTCAACGATTGAAAAAAACGAATTAGCGTTTCCTGTGCTTACCGACGAAGGCAATGCTTTCGCCAAAAAACTAGGGTTAGTGTTTACGTTACCAATTGAAATTCAAAAACTGTACGCGCAATTTGGCATTGATGTTGTGGCCCATAATGGAGATGAAACCTTTGAACTACCACTGCCCGCAACCTTTGTGATTGGGCAAGACGGTAACGTGCAGTACGCTTTTGTAAAAGCCGATTACACCCAGCGAGCCGAACCAGACGATGTGTTAAGCGCCTTAAATTAACCGCCTAAGGCAGACAAACAAGCGCGCTCTGATTGGGCGCGTTTTTACACACGCCCTGCAGGGTTTCTCGGGGCGTTTTCAATTCGCAGGTTGCCTTTAAACTTAAGCCTACACAAGCATTAAGCGCGTTTTGTTTGGCATCAGCGCTCCCTGAAATATTTGGGTTTAACGTGCCTGGCAGGCCTTGATTATCTTGCAATTTTCGGTCAAAACTTGGGTCGGGCGTTCCGTACACACAACGTTGCACATACGGAAAAGAGTCCGTCACCAAATAAACGTACGCCCCATTAATTGTAGTACCATTACAGGCATCTAAA
>CAJQJI010000073.1 GCA_905478675.1 Candidatus Altimarinota bacterium | reverse complement strand
CTTCCCCCCAAGCAGAGAACACCGACGCTTGCCCCCCAACCTGTCCTAACCAAGCGGCAATATTTCCGGCCGTCCCCCCAGGAAACTCACTTTTTTCATTAGCAATGTAGGTCGCGTTAAAATGATCAATCGCCCCGCCTGTTACGGGAATCGATTGCCGAAAATCACTTGGCACTGAAAACATCACATCAAAGGCCAGCGACCCCGCTACCAAAATTTTTGAATCCTTCATCTTGCCCAAAGTACTGAAACTCTAAATCGAATCAAAAAATCTCCTCCTTTATTTTTCGCGCTTATCAAGGTATAATAAGGTTTATGGTCTTGGATTCCAATCAACAGTCGCCACTTAATAATACGCCTTTAAACACAGGAGAGAGTCCCGTATCGCCTCAAAAAACGCCAACCACACCTCTAGTGGCTAATTACGTCCCCCCATGGGAAGCCCGAGCTCATGACATAAAAGCCACAAAAGAATACGCGGCTCGTAAAGCGGAAAAAAGAGCCGCTAATCACAAAAAATATGTACGCCGAAAATGGCGTAATCGTTTCATGCTCATCGGCCTTATTTATTTTATCTATTGGTTTTATACACCTCATGGCATTTTTGTATTAGGGGATCCTTTATCGGTTGGACGTTACCGCGGGGTCTTAAAAGACTTAAAAAAAGAAATGCCAGAGGAGTACGAAATGGTTAAAAACCATATTGATAAAATTAGTATTAGTTATTTCATTCCTGGCGGTAATTATGCTGGCTATGCTCAAGAGGGCGAAGTTGGCACAAAGAAGATCACTCTACTTGAAAATACGTTCATTCAAGGCCCAGGCTATGCTCACAGTACGTTGGTTCATGAAGCCTGTCATGGTTTGCAGTTTGAAAACAATCTTCCGTTTACGCCCTTTTGCCAAAACCAAGCCCGTGAACACGCCTGTAACCAAATGGGACTTAAAGTTTTATATCAATTTGGCGGGGATCCCGAAATGATTGCTTATTACGAAGGCATTGCTGAAGGATCAACGGTCTATGGTAATTCCTGCATGAGAAATGGCCAATTTAAAGCCATGCCAGAGCTATAGCCTAAAAATATTTACTAGAAAGCTAGAGCACTAGTAACTAGCCCTCTAGCTTTCTATTTTAAAAACTACGGCGTCACCGTTGGATCAAATTCAAAACTTGAAAAATCACGCCCTTCATACTCTATAGGCGCTACGCGAATATCTTGCTCGCGACTATCACTCACAAACTCTTTATACGCTTCCCCTGAAGCTTCAATCAAAAAGACTTTTCCGGTCGCAATACGAGAATAAAAAGATTCATCTACATTGGCTTTAATAGAAACCTTTATGACCACCTCTTCTTCTGGCTCCATTCTATGATCTAATCCGGTTACCGCCATTTCACCATTAGTATAAACAATCGCTTCTTTGGCTATATCTGGCCCTTCAAATTTCAACATAAAACCTTCTTCTGGTCCCATATCATCCGCATCAAGGCGTAATCTTACCCGAAACGCTTCAAGGTCTGCTCGATAATCAAACGTATTCGTAAAACGAATAAGTCCTAATTGTTGCCAATCACTCTCCATCCCAAACTTAATCGGTTCTTCTGGTTCAGAGGCCGTCACATCTACATGAATAGCGGCTCGTTCAATATCATAGCCTTGGTCATTAGCGTCAAAATCTCGGGGTTTAATCGCTACCCGACGAGAATCAAGTGGATCACTTGTACTGTATTCAGCCTCGGTTGAAGCCCCTGTAAGCCCTGGTTTTTTAATTAATTGTGCAAACACCCACGCCGCCTCTGCACGGCTGACTTCATTCCCAGGACCATAATTAATACTTAGACTATTTCGCACTAAGTCATTTTCCATCATAGCGCTTACGGGTTCGGCAAACCACAAATCAACTGAATCAATATCATTATATTTAGTTGATAAGTCCGGCGTCTCTGCTTCTAAATTAAAGACTCTCGCCAACAAGGTTGAAAACTCCGCTCGAGTTAGGTTATTCCCTGGATAGAAATTCCCATCATCGTGCCCTTTAACCCAACCATAAGCGGCGGCAATACCAATAGCTTCTTCATACCAAGCTCCATCTGCCACATCCGGAAATTGAGGCGTGCCGTTATAATTTTGCGCTACAATATCTTTCTTTGTTCTTAGAATAAGCGTAACGGCTTCGGCTCGAGTTAAAGATTGATCATAACCAAAGCTTCCATCGCCATACCCCGTCATTACCCCTTCCTGATTTACAAGCTCTATCGCTTCTTCGGCCCAAGACGGAAAGTCATCTTCGTCTGTAAAACTGGCAGCATACCCCGTAGAAGTGACCAGTATCGTTAGTAAAAATATAAATGATTTCATGTTTTTTAAAACGCCTTAACTAAAATATTGTGACAACTTTAGCGTTAAGCCGCTCTTTTGAAAAACCAATTTCCCAAGTGTCCGATAAAACCAACTTTTTCATTAATACTTACAAGGCTCAAAAAAGAGCTAAACACGCGTGTTCCTGTAGCCTATATGACACACTTTAAACGGTAACACTTGATTTTTTATCCAAAATACGTTAAAAGTCACCCACTCATGATGAATCAGAATATCGTACTCATTGGTTACCGTGGTAGCGGTAAAACCACTTTTGGAAGAGCTATTGCTCAAGAACTCAACCTTCCGTTTGCCGATTTAGACGCTGAAATTGAATTTGTCGTTGGCATGTCTATTGCCGATTACACTGAGAAATACGGTTGGCAGCAATTTAGGGAGGTAGAACAAAAAGTATCGCATGATTTTTGCCGAAATTTTTCTGGAATTATTGCCAGTGGCGGCGGTACAATTGAGAATTCAAAAAACTTACAAAACTTAAAGAAAACGGGAAAATTTGTTTTCTTAAATCCTGATTTTAAGGATGTACGGAAGTTCTTATTAAAAGACACGTCTCGTCCTCGTTTGAATCCAGACATTCCTTTACATCAAGAAATTGATCAATCTTGGGAACAACGAAAAGGTATTTATGGGGCTACGGCTGATATTGAAGTTCGCCCTGATATTAAAAACGAAAACGTGGCTGAAGAAGCTAAAAAAATTATTGAACAGATCCCTAAAAACCTGATTCCAAAACCGCCTAAAAAGAAAAAAATTGCGGTCTTTGCTTCTCGTAATGGGAGTACTTTACAAGGCTTAGCTGATGCCCAAGCTAAAGGTCGAATCCCAAATGTTGAATTTGAACTTTTTATTACCGACCAACCTGATTGCGGAGCCTTAGAAAAAGCTAAGGCGATTGGGTTTAATGAAATTGAAGTGATGCCAGAAAACGGTGACTCACGAGAAGATTACGACCGAGAAATCACCAATCTGGTTCGTGAATTCAAACCTGAATGGGTCTTACTCGCTGGTTGGATGCGCATTTTTAGTCCTGTTTATTGCGATCAATTTGGTGATATTACCCTGAACGTTCATCCATCACTGTTACCGAAATTTGCCGGCTTGAAGGATGCAGAAGTACACCAAAAAGTACTTGATTACGAAGAAAAATATACTGGTGCTACCATTCACCGAATTACCGCCGAAGTTGACGCCGGGGAAAGCGTTTTACAACGGAAAGTATTAGTAGAAGAAGATGATGATGTTGATAGTCTACGCGTTAAAGTGCAACGCCAAGAAATTTTAGGGTTCTGTGAAATTTTAGAACGACGGTAATTTTAAAATTCGACCTTGTTTAACAAAAAAGCCCTTCGGGGCTTTTTTGTTATTTAATAATTTGGCTAGATCGATTCTAGGCGCTGACGCTTTTAAACTTAATTTTACTCCTAACGCTTAATTTCTAAATACTTCCCAGTGTGAAATGGCGCTACGGTTCGGCTACTCACTCGAGGAGTTTCAGGCTGACTTGCCCCTTTTAAATTATCTAAAGTCGACTGAAGCCGAAACTCACCAGCATCGTCTCGAGCCGCCGCAATATCGGCCTCGCTCTCTTTTGGTAAAACCAGTTTTTCTAAGGCCGATTGCATTTTTTTCGGAGTTCCGTCTGCCGCTAAAGCCGCTTGCCGTGATCGCCACGCCGCCCGCTGTTGATCAATTAAGGTTTCAGGCGTTTGTATAATTCTACTCGCAGTACCAGAAGGATACGTCATGCGACGACGTAAACTTTCTAACCGCAACTGGGCTTTTGATTTTGTTTTAATGGCCTGATTTTTATCATGAAATGACTGGCTCTGATTTGGTGTAAAACGCTCTAGAGTTTCTTTTTTAGAAATATTAGAAAAATTTAAGCTTCCGCCACCACCGCCCTTCACTTCTCGCGTATCATTTGTAATATAAAAGGCTTTATCCCCTTCTAGGCGGACAACATTTCCCGCATCATCGGTTAAAGTATAGGTGATAAACTTCGGCGCAAATTCTAAGAAGCCCGGATCAATATCAAGCTCGGCATTCCAACGACCGTCACTCGTTCGGTTTAAAACGGTCGTTCTGGCCGCTCCATCAATCTCAGCACTTACCGCTACGATATCGGTTTCCGTTAAAATAAGTAAAACATTAAGCTTTCCATTTGCTAGTACGGCTCCGTTCGGCGTGGTTTCACTTAAAATAGTGGTGTGATCACTGAGCTGATCGCGAGTCGCTAAATCTTGATCTATATTAAGAGAACCCGTTAAAAACTCGCTAGAATTACCATTTACATCAAAAACTGTCATCGGGAACTGTAGGGCTGAATTATCTAAATTCCCTTCCCCTACATAGAAAATACGTCCGGTACCATCCGCATCTTGGTTTTCAAAAACAGTCCCAGCGGGGCTCCCCGTAAGCAAACGAAGATCAATGCTAAAAGCATCAAAATCACAACCGACTTCATTTTTATCGGGAAAAAGGAAGAAGACCCCATCCGCCGCGCCATTATTAAAATCAGCCGTAAAGTTATCATCGCCTTCCCCTTGATTAATAACCTGAAAACTTCCACCACAACTCGTATTAAAAGTTGGCACAGCGTTATCAATTTGCAGCGTATTGGTTGTAGCCGACACTGTATTTTGGGCTTTATCGTACACCGTTAGCGTTTGGTTAAACGGGACATCATTTAGGCTCCCAGCGGTAATACTAAAACTTTGTGCCGCATTCACCGCGGAAAAATTAGTGGTACTGCCCCCGATAGAGGATAAATCAAGATCATAAGTAATCGTATCTCCTACACTACCGACCGTGTCTACTGGTAACTCAACTTCAAACGTATCGCCAATTTTCCCGGGCACCGGATTCCCCACAATAGACAAAATATCGGCCGTTACTAAGACCGGACGAATTAAATCAATCCCAACCGGATTTGTAGCCTGAGCGGCTAATTGATTCCCGGCATCATCACGAAAAAACACATCCACACTGAATGCACTTTCATCTAAATCCACTTCTTCTAACGCAATTTGAGTATCAACGGCTGGTACGTCCACCAAATTAGCAATACTGCCTCCAATGCTCGAAAAATCAGCCGTCATTACAATCGTATCACCACTAGTTTCGCTTGGCAGCGTTAAAGTGATAATATCGTTAATTCCAGCCACAGTTTTACCTTCTGGTAACACCACTAAATCATGATCCGTAAAATCATAACTTGGCGGTTGGTTATCTAAGTTAACATTTACGTTATTGTAAATGGCTTGTACGTTTGTCCCTGTGTACTTAATGGTTAACGGAATGGCGAAAGAACCATCATCGTTATCCGCGACCACGGTAAATGAATCTGAAAAATCAGCCCGGTTATCACCGCCAAAAGCAGATAAATTTAAAAACTTTTGTGAAATTCTGGTTGAAAAATCAAACGGCGCAAAAGTAAAGTTCATCGTATCCACCACAATGAAAATATTATTACTGTCTCCGCCTGTCGCCCCGGTCACGGCGACCTTTGAACCATAATCGGTTGTATCAACGACTATAGTTTCGGCGGCTAAATCAGTGCCTAAAACATTTACTTCCAAAAACCGGCTTTCAAAAAACTCGCCTTTTTCTGCCATATTATCAGCAAACAGCGCTAGATTCTGAATTTCTAGTTCTCCACTCCCGGATAACTCAAAGCTTAATTGATCGGCGCTAAACGAGACATTTGCCACCGTAAGGCTGCCGTTATTAATCACAAAATTAGGGGTTGTTGCCGCAAACTGAAGATTCGCCGCTTCACCAAAGTTTAGTACAATGGTAGGCATGGTTCCATCACTTGAAATGGTGTAATCCTCATAAGCGACTAAATCAATTTCATTATTTGGGTCGTCAAACGTCGAATTTAAATTAGTAAGCCCAAACAAAAAGGCATTAAGATCCGAAACCGTATTAAGCGCTGTCACTGTAAATTGTGTGGAGGTGTCATTACTATCAGTCGCCGTTATCACATTCCCATCTGTGAATTCAT
>CAJQJI010000072.1 GCA_905478675.1 Candidatus Altimarinota bacterium | reverse complement strand
GGTACTCAATAAAATAAGCTTTAAGGCTTCAGCCCGATTAATTTTACTTAAAGGAAAAAACATCTGCCGTCCTTCGACCTCATGCCCTTCTACAATGCCTGCCGCTTGCAGCGCTTCAATTGAATGAAAATAAGGATGCGTGACATCAACATCATTAAACTTAGCTTGAGCCGTAAAGGCTGTTGCCGAGAGAACCAAAACTGTTAAAAATTTTTTCATACGTAAAATTACTCAGCTTTATCACATTGGGCATAAACATGCTTCCATTCTTCTTTATTGTAATCAAACAGTTCCGCTGGAAGAAAAAAACGAGGCACTTCCGCCGCCGCCGTTTCTAAACTATCAGAACTATGAACTAATTTTTTTGATTAGAAGTCGAGTAATCCCCCCGAATGGTTCCAAATTCAAAATTATCAGTCCCCGATAATTTACGAACAACTTCCACCGCATTTAAGCCCTCTAAACATAAAGCGACAATAGGGGAAGAACTCATAAACTGAGACAATTCTGCATAAAAAGGCCGATCAACCACATGGGCATAATGCTCACGCAACAGGGCCTCCTTCAAGTTCATCATTTTCAACCCCACGACTTTTAAGCCTTTCTGCTCAAAACGACCGATAATTTTTCCCATTAAACCCCGTTGTACCGCATCAGGTTTAATCAGCACCAAAGACTGTTCAATTTTATACATATTTATTTAAGATTAATCCAAAAAATTTTACTACCATCCACCACACACACAACCCCCTTTAGCTTGACAAAAAATCCGTAAAAAAGCTCTCGCCGGTTAAAACACCGACGAGAGTAGAAGCGAAGCGCTAGAGTGCTGTATGACGTTTAGCCGGCCACCAGCAAGCCGCAACCGTCACCAAGATGAGAGTGACCCACAGGCAGAGCAAGGCTACAACCTGCCACACGGGTGTCCGGAGGGTGATATGGAGAAGTTTTTTTCCGACCTCCCAAGAGGCAACGCTCCCAAGTATCAACCAGCCCCAACGAGGGAGCAAACTCCAAAAGTAATAAAGCCACATAGCTTGTAATCCTTTCTTTTTAAAAGAACGCTTCGACACTAGGTTGAAGCGTTCACATTGCGTTACAAGTGAAGCCGCTATCGCGACCTAGATAAACAGAAAATAACGCCATTCACCTATTTCCACAAGTTTTATCAGAAAGGTAGATCCTCTGGATCAATCACTTCTGCTTTTGCCTTTGGAGGTGTTGGTACTTTGTCTAAATTACTATCATAAGACTCGCTTGGACCGTCCCCTTTTGGCGTTAAGATAATCATATCTTGCGCTACAATTTCAGTTCGATAATGTTTTACACCACTTTCATCTTCCCAATTTCTAGTTTGTAAACGGCCTTCGAAAAAAACCTTCATCCCTTTCTTTAAATACTGATCACAAATTTCCGCTAATTTCCCCCACACCACAATATTGTGAAATTCGGCCTCATCTTTTTTTTGTCCGCTTGAATCTGTCCAGTAACGATTTGTAGCCACCCCTACTGTACAGACAGACTGTCCTCCAGTTGTGGTTTTTAGCTCTGGGTCTCGAGTGATGTTACCAATCACTTGTGCTTTGTTTAAAGAGTTCATACTTATGTTTGATTAGAAAATAGAAAAGCAAAAGAACTATAAAACTAAATTCAAAAACGAGGCAAACTTTTTCTGTTCGCCTCCTTCACCAAAACTTAACTTTTGTTTTAACCCAATTGTGCTCGACGGCGTTCATGTCGTTCCCCTTCGTCAATTTCAGTCTTTAAAAAAGTTTCTACGATATCCATTGGGTCATCCATAAATTGAGTCCGAGCCCCCAAAGCCAAAACATTCGCTCCATTATGCTGTCGTCCTAATTCAGCTAATTCGGTCGAATTGGCTAAAGCACAGCGAGCCCCTTGAACTCGATTCGCCGCGATACTAATCCCAATACCCGAGCCACAAATAACAATTCCCAGTGAACCGCTATCGGCTACCACTTTTTCAGCTACCGCTTTTCCAAATTCTGGGTAATCACAACTATCGGTGCTATCACATCCCAAATCTTTAACGGTATAATCACGCTCTTCTAAATACTCTTTTACCGTTTGTTTAAGTTTGAAACCACCATGATCAGAACCGATATATATTTTTTTCATCGACTTTATACTAAAGTTTTTAATTAATTTTTGAAATAACGAATTCAAGAATCTGTCGTTGAAAGTTTTCAACACTAAATTTTTCAGCATGATGGGCTATATTCTTTGAACTATATTTTTGTTCAATATTAACAAATTCATCAATCGCCAACTGCAAACTTCGTGGCGTTTGTTCTTCAAAGAAAAGCCCTGTTTCGGTTGTCACGGATTCTGTTGCGCCGCCTTTTCCAAAGGCAATAACTGGCACACCACTGGCCATAGCTTCTACAGGAGTTAAACCAAAATCTTCTTCAGCTGGAAACAAAAAGGCCCGTGCCCCGGCATATAAGCTTGGCAAATCCGCATAAGGCACAAATTCTAAAAACTCAATATTTTTAGCCTGACGTTCACGCGCAATCGCTTTACATTTTTCTAGCTCGGGCCCAATGCCCCCCAGTTTTAACGGCAGACTATTTTTCGCAAAGGTCTCGACTAATAAATCAAACCGTTTGTAAGGAATAAATCGCCCTAGCGCTAAAAAATACTCCCCTCTCGGGCCCAAAGGTGAAAATTGTTTTGTATTCGTGCAAGGGTAAATAGTGGTGGCTGTACGACCATAATATTTTTTAATCCGAGCGGCAATAAAGTTGGAATTACTAATAAAATAATCAACGCCTTGAGCCCCTTTTAAATCTTTAACCGTTAAATAATCGAGCAGCTTAGGCAGTAAAAATTTAAACGGTTTTAACCAACCCGGTAGCGGATAGGTTTCTATATACTCGTCTCGAGCATTATATAGGTAGCGTGTTGGCGTATGGCAGTAACAAATATGAACTTGATCTGCACGAGTTTTACGAACGTTTTTAGAAAACGCCGAACTAGAACTAATAATAATATCAAAATCCGATAAATCGAGCCGCGCAAACGCCCCTGGAAAAAACGGCAATAAAAATTGATGTTTACGCCGCAAAAAAGCAGGGAGGCGTTGTAACCACGAAGCACGAATCGCTCGTCCATCTAAAGCCGGAATAGAGCCCGGTGTAAAGACCGAGGTATAAATTGGAGCTTGCGGAAACGCGTCGGCCAAAGCGGTCACCACTTGCTCTGCTCCCCCTTGGTTGGTAAGCCAGTCTGCCACAATCACAACGCGTTTATTATTTAAAGCCTTCATCGTACCCCTATTGTTCCATAAATTTGCCACGCTACAAACTATTTTACCAAAGGAATTCCTACTGGCTTCGTTTTATAAAAAAAGACCAAAATCACACTTCAAATCCAAGCTAAATTATGTTATACTCCCCTGATTACTTTTTAACCCCCACATTTTTTAAACATGAAAACGAACCTGCTTTCTTTACCGGCTGTTTGGCAAGACTTTAGCATTGCCGCAGGCATTGTTGGAATCTCTGCTTTACTTGGATTCTATGCCCATAAATTTGCCGCGTTGATGCAGGCTAGCTTGTTTGGAGACTGGGGCGGATTTTAAGAATCCCCTTCCACAAAAACACAAAACTTAGGACTTAAGAATCTAAAAACTGAACAATTTTTTTGTTCAGTTTTTTTAAAGCTTAACAAGGGCCGCTGCTTTCCAAGGCTCAAAATTATCCGCCATAATTTGTTCACGCATAGTACGCATTAAATCATGGTAAAAAGCCAAGTTATGAATGGTCATAAAACGTTTTCCCAGTTCTTCATCAACGGTCATTAAATGCCGCAAATAAGCTCGAGTATATCCTTTTCCATTTTGACATACCGGACACCCACAAGACACATCTAAAACATCTGTTGACGCTTCAAATTCTTGATTCGTAATCCGCAGTTCTCCATTCCAAGTATAAGCGGTACCATGACGCGCATTACGCGCCGGAAACACACAATCAAACATATCAATCCCCCGCGCCACCGCTTCAATTAAATCTTTAGGACTCCCAACGCCCATTAAATAACGCGGTTTATCGGCGGGTAATTTTTCGGCAATTTCATCTAAAACCTTATACATGGCTTCGCTCGGTTCGCCAACCGCCAAGCCACCCAGCGCAAAACCGTCAAACGGCAAGGCGGTAATTTCTTTTAAACTTTGCTCCCGCAGGTCTTTAAAACACCCCCCCTGCACAATTCCAAATAATTGTGGACGTTGAGTCGGTGGCAAACTCAAATCATACTTAGCGGCATGCGCGTCAATCGATCGCTTCGCCCAAGCGGTGGTTCTTTCTACCGCCGTTCTAATTTTAAAATAAAGTTTTCGTTCCTGCCGCCGCTTCCAACCTTTTAATTCCGCTGGATTCGTTGGTGGCTCCATTGGGTTCTGCAAACGGCTTGGCGGACATTCATCAAACGCCATAATCATATCAGCCCCCAACTTATGTTGAATATCAATCGATCGTTCGGCATCAATCCAAATTCGTTTACCGTCAATATGAGAATTAAACCACACGCCTTCATCGGTGATTTTTTTTCGCTTAATAGAAAACACTTGAAAACCACCACTATCGGTGAGCATCGGTTTATCACATTTCATAAACTCGTGCAGCCCTCCCATTTTTTCCACTAACGCCTCACCCGGTTTTAAATGCAGATGATAGGTATTACACAAAACGACTGGCGCTTCTATAGCCTCTAAATCTTCCATCCCCACCCCCGCTTTAATGGCAGCACGCGTCGCCACACTCATAAAGAAAGGGGTTTGCACTTCGCCTCGGCGAGTTTTTAAAACTCCCGCTCGAGCTTGCCCAGATGTTGATTTAAGATCAAAATTTTTGTTCATAATAAAGATTACTCAAAACCAACATACTTAATCAAGTAGTTACAGACAATTCGATTTCAAACAGACAATTTGCTAAAGTAGTACATAGACTTTGTTTTAAATTAATGATTAACACAGTAAAAATTGGGGACAAATTTGAAAAAAAAGCTTTAAAAATAATCCATAAAGCCATAAAAGATGGACAGTTAAGTATAAATGAAGCACACGCAGAGGTCTTCGAAAAGAAAGCTTACTACTCCCGAGACCGAGAGAAAGATATTATATTCGACTTAAGCATCGAAATATGGCCAGAAAAAGCAAAAGACTATTCATTAGTTTACTTTATTGAGTGTAAAAGCGGAAAAAGCAAGAGTACAAAAGTTCCAATTGACGACATTGAAGAATTTCATGAAAAAGTTCGCCAAGTCAGCGGCCTAAATTGCAAGGCCGTAATGATCACAGACAAAAGTTTTGGAAAAACGACATTCACTTACGCGAGAAATAAGGGCGTAATGCTTATTGAGGTAAAAGAAAATAGTTATGAGGTCAAACTACATACAAAAAATCAGCAAAATCAAGACAAAAACATAACCAAAATTGATGATAAAATTCAAAAGCTAGTCACTAATCTATTTCTGCCAAATAAAATCACAGGACTGAAAAAGCTATCAGGAGAAAGTATTAATCAAATTACGACAGTTATTATCGATGAATATGTTAAAACACATGACGTATTCTCAATTCGAGATCTTGTACTTTTCATTCAAAAAAAATATAAAATAAAAATTGATCTTTCAAAAGATTTACAGAGAGTAAAAGGGGCAAAAATTGATGGATATTATGATGTTAAGAATAAAGTCATTTATATCGATAAATATGCTGCAAAATCTGAAAGATTTGCTTTCGTAGTAGGGCGCGAACTAGGTCATTACTTCCTTCACTCAAATTTAAAAGTGAACCAGTCTATTTATAATAACTTTGAAGACAGCCAGTACAATCTTTCACTTAAAAAACATGAACTTAAAAATCCTAAACATTGGATTGAATGGCAAGCTAATAAGTTCTCTGCGTGTTTAATGTTACCAAAAAATATCTTCATTATTGAATTTGTTAAATGTCGAGAAGATATGGGAATAAGTTCTCCTCATACGATGTATCTAGATAAACAAGTCTGTAATCAGCTAGATTATTTCAACACCGTAAATCGACTAGCTATGAAGTTCAGAGTGAGCAAAATGTTTATTCAAAACAGAATTGAAGAGTTAAATTTAATAACACATGGCTAAAATTCCCCCAAAACCTCTTTAATTAAATCATAACTGTAGCCTCTTCCCGCTAAATACTGGGTCAACTTATTGCGTTTTTCGTAATCACTTAAATCCGGATACTTTCGTTCTATCTGAATTTTCTTTTTTTCGGCTAACGTCCACGCCGGATCAAACAAATCAGTGTTCGCAATTAAAGCGTCGCACTGAGTTTTGGCTAAAGGCATCTCCACCCCTTTCTGTAATAACTTCTGCAAAATTTTGGGCTTCCCATTCCCCTTTCGTATTTCAGAACGGATCATCACTTCACAAAAACGTTCATCATCTAAAAATTTATTTTGAACAAAATTATTGATCAATATTTCTATCTCTTCCGGCTGTTCTGGGTACTTTTCGGTACATTTTTGCCGTAATCGTGCCACGCTGTACTCTCTCGCTCCCAGTAGCCATAAAGCGTAAGCGTTCAAATCCATCTTCTTTCGCATTAATATTACTTTAACAGCCTTTCACCCTTTGAATAAATTTTTCTAAAAATATTCACAAACTGAAGGTAAAATTTATCGGTGTCTGAGCGCAGCGAGTTCGATAAATTTAGTGAAGGCGTGATTTATTTTTAAAAATTTATTCGCGGGGTCGCCTTTTTTCTTTCTTTTTTGGCGACGCAAAAAAGGAAATATACAAGACTTAGGTTTCTGTCTACACAGGCATAACACAAATAAAAAGGCCCGCCGTAGCGAGCCTTTTACAAAGAACCAAACTTTAAATTTTTATACCTACTCAACCACGGTGAAATCTTCTCGTACGCCTCGTTCGTAATCCAAACGACGTTCAGAGAAAGCTTCGTATTCCCCTGCGGCTAATTTTAGCGTGAAAGTCTTAGTTTCACTTGGCATTACTTTTCCTAAGTTCCCAAAGCCTGAAACATTAAAGTCGTGTGTAAACCGTCCATTATTTTCCACTTTAAAATTAATCGTTCCGGCCGGGATAGTTTTATCTGAAAGATCTAAACCTGATTCATACACATACACTTTAACATCAGTCGTTCGTGCTGGCACGGCTGGTGTCGTTGGAGCGGGAGCCACTACAACAGGTGCGGTAACCACTGGCGCTGGATTTGGTGTAACAGGTGCTGGCGTAACCACTGGCGCAGGAGTTACTCCTACATTTGTGTTAGTGGTCGTTG
Source organism: Candidatus Altimarinota bacterium (assembly GCA_905478675.1). Lineage (GTDB taxonomy): Bacteria > Patescibacteriota > Gracilibacteria > UBA4473 > UBA4473 > JAACPJ01. The sequence continues at coordinate 3,355 of CAJQJI010000072.1, read as the reverse complement.
GCGCTGGAGTTGGCGTCGCCACTTCAACTTCCGTTTCAACCGTTTCGGCTGGTGTGTTTACCGCTTCTGTTTCGGTAACAGGCGTTTCAGTTTCAGCTTCCCCTTCTTCAACTTCTTCTGTATCGGTCGCTTCAACTTCTTCTGAATTCTCGGTTTCTACCGTAATAACTTCTGACGGGGTTTCAGGCGCTTCTGCGTCTCGGCTAGTCAGCCACCAAAACACTCCGAATAAAAATACAACCAAAACTAAAACTCGCTTAAACATGATATTTGTGGGTAAATAATGATTTTCGTTCGTGATGATAAAAGGATTTTACCAAACAAGCAAATTGTTTTTATTGGAATTTTAATCACCTATTCCCCTACCGCTAAAAAGAACTATTCCGCCTGATTTTTTGCCACAATCGCTAACACATAATTCATTACATCTTGGAGTTTAGATAGATCATCTTGGTGCCTTAAGCGTTTTCCATTTCGATACACTTCAATAAAATGCATCCCTTCTATTAATTTTATTGGTTCGTCCTTATCTACTGGATTTTCGTACACGACAGAAGGGGTTTGATTAATTAAATCATAAAGCTGTAACAAGTCGGCTTCCGCTAAGTTAAAATCCAACTCAACTGGACCTAAATCTCCATAAAAATCGGTGACTTCATAAGTCACCTGCCCTTTTTCGTTAATTCTAATGGCTTGATATTCACCAAACGCTGAATCATAAGCATAAAAAATAATTTTTTCTCCGTGCATTATGGCCCAAAAATCTTCTTTAAAGTTTTCAAAAATAGACGGCAAAGCACTCTTAAAGTTATTAATCCGAAGTTTAAGCGTCTTTGTATAAACTGTTTGGTTTATTTCACCATTTTCGTACATCGTTTTTAAGTCAGCATTTTGGGCCCTTAAAGCCTCAAAGCTGGTTAAAATTTCTTGATAAAAATGCTCTAAATGAAGACCCGCTTCTAAATTATAGGCCTTAATCTTTTTAACCGTCTCTAATTGTTCTGCATTTAAAAACACCGCCTTTGGCATAAGCGCAAAAGTTTGAAGCGGGACCAGTACTGCACAAAAAAGAAAAACAAGAAGCCTCCACCCTAATTTTTTTTTCATTATTTGTTTTTTAAAGTTAAGTCTATTTTACACTTTATGAAAGTTACTACCAGCGCTAATTTCTAAGGATCGGTAAACTTGTTCAAGTAACATTAAACGCACTAAATTACGCGTCCAAACGGCTTTTCCGAAACTGAGCTTAAGGTTCGCTCGATTCAGCACTTCTGGCGCTAAGCCAAACGCCCCCCCAATAATAAACACTACTGTACCATGGGTTTCAAAGGCTGATTCTATTTTTTGAGAAATTTCCACCGAATCTAAATTTTTTCCCGTCTCAGCTAAGGCTACCACAAAGTCTTGTGGATCAATTTTTTTCAATAACAACGCGCCCTCTTTATTTAAATTCAAAGCTTTATCTTTCAAACCCGCTTGAGATAACGCGAGTGTTTCAATTGGCACTCGATACCCAATACGCTGCAAGTGCGTTTTCTCCCACTCCGTAATTTCATTTCCTTTTCCGAAAAAATAAATTTTAATTTTCATGCATATCAAAACTAAGTTAATTTAAAAGCCATGACAAAAAAATTAGCCTTACTTTTATCATTCTTCTTAGTGGCTTGTGGCAACAATAACCAAGACTTAAACACCGAAAACGTCCCAGCCAAAACACATAGCTTTACGGTCGAAAACCGTAACTGGGAAATTACAATCCCTGGAGACTGGGAAATTTTAGAACCCGAAACCCAAGTCCCCTTTTTAGCCCGTAATGGCAGTGAAAACATTGCCATTCTAGAGCGAGACCTAACGAACCAAGACCCAGCTGAACAGATTATAAACAGTGCCGAACAGCAATTTTTTGCCTACACGCTTAATGAGCGCGATGGCAATCAATGGGAATTTACGGGGCAACCGGGGCCAACCAATACGCCTCGAACTTTTTGGCAAGAAATTATGCCGCTCCCAAATACCCGAAAATTTCTGCTCGGTAGTTGCAGTCAAATTGAGAATAGCCCGCTTGGTTCACAATGTGCGGCTATACTTAACAGCTGGAAAGATGTAACGGTGGAGGTGGAGTAAAAAAGAATTTCAAGTGCCTAGGGCGGAAATACTCAATCGCCCTGTCTGTCATTGCCAGCAACTATTAAACGTATATTCGAATGAGCGTGGCAATCTCAGAATTTATTTAAAGGACTCCAGGGCGGGAATCTTCTTTTTCTTGTTTCACAAGAAACGAAGCCTCCAGCACCAAATCAAAGATTTGGGCTTGCTGTCGAACCCTCCGGTTTCGCTTCAAGCGCTACGCGCTAATAAAAAAAACGTTAGGCCCTGATAGGGACTAACGTTTTTTTAATGGTGCCCAGGGCGGGAATCGAACCCGCACTCCGGATTAGGGAACGGGATTTTAAGTCCCGCGTGTCTACCAATTCCACCACCTGGGCGTTGGGGTGTTACAAAAGGGAGTGAATCTTTTGCTTGGACATACTGTAAATGTACTTTTGAAAAAGTAAAAATTTAATTTGGAGGCGCCATCCGGGATCGAACCGGAGTACAAGGCTTTGCAGGCCTCTGCGTAACCACTCCGCCATAGCGCCACGTTTAAAAAGAGCCACGAGATTCTAGGCACATCATTCCTAATTGTCTAAAGTTTTTAGCAAAAGTTTATAAGCCCGTTCAAAGAGCGCGTTAATCCCGACTAAAAATTGTGTTCATTTTAGTTTTACGCCTTAATTACTTTTTGCTATAAAATTAGTATAGAATGTACCTATAATATGAAAATAAATTTTAAAACACTTTCTTACGCTTTAGCTTTTAGCTTCTTAAGCCTTACACAAACCGTAAGTGCCGCCCTTTATGCGGACCTGTATATTCGCCAAGCCGACTTAAAAAATTTAAGCGACGAACAATACATCATTCAACAAGGAGCCGTCGCTCGAGTATACCTTGAAACACAAAACACGAGCGAGGAAGATTACCGTGGCTGGGTAACCATTCGTGATATTCCAACCAAAACGATCTTAAAAGAAGACACCGAAATTTATGTAAAAGGAAATTCTACCGATGTACTTTGGACCGATATTAACTTTGTAAATCCAGACGAATACGATATTGAAGCCTTAATTACTACTGAACGCTGGGATGACGCAGAATTTTGGGACGAACGATCAACCGTCCGAGTTGTTAACGGCGTTGATACGGACCAAGATGGCATTTTTGATGCTGAAGACACCGATGATGACAACGATGGTGTCGGTGACGCCCAAGACGCCTTTCCTCTAGACCCAGCCGAGACCAAAGACACAGACGGCGA
>CAJQJI010000071.1 GCA_905478675.1 Candidatus Altimarinota bacterium | reverse complement strand
ATAAAACTTTTCAAAAAAGCCTCTTCCATTGTGTTCCCAAAACAGGCCACTTCTCCGGTTGAACTCATCTCCACGCCTAAATTAGGATCCGCATTTTTAAGCCGACTAAAAGAGAACTGCGCCGCCTTAACCCCGACCGCTTGCACCTCAAGCAAGTTTTTTTCTTGTGGCTTTAAATCTTCCCCTAACCAAATTCGAGTCGCAATTTCAATGAAATTTTGACCTAACACTTTAGACGCAAACGGAAAACTTCGTGAAGCGCGTAAATTACACTCAATCACTTTAATATCATTTTCTCGAGCTAAAAACTGAATATTGAATGGCCCAGAAATATTAAGTTCTTTCGCAATTTTTTGAGCAATTTTTCGCACTCGACGCACCGTTTCTAAATAAAGGTTTTGTGGTGGCAAGACAATGGTTGCATCCCCAGAATGTACCCCCGCGTTTTCAATATGTTCTGAAATAGCCGAAACAATAATTTCACCATTTTGAGCCACCCCATCAAATTCAATTTCTTTCGCGTTTTGTAAGAATTTAGTAATAACCACCGAGCTTTTAGTACTCCCAACGGCTGAGGCTAAATAGTCTTCTAGCATTTCATGCGTGGTGGCTACCGCCATAGCCGCACCAGATAACACAAAAGAAGGACGAACTAATACTGGATAGCCCACTTCATCGGCAAAACTATAGGCCTCTTCTAAATTTTCAAAGCTGGCCCAAGCCGGCTGATCGATGCCTAGTGCATCACACATTTCAGAAAATTTCTCTCGATCTTCACAACGATCGACCGAAGCCACGGATGTGCCAATTAAGTTCACCCCATATTCTTCTAGGTGCATGGCTAGATTTTGTGCCACTTGCCCTCCGGTCGAAAAAATAACGCCTTCTGGTTTTTCTTTTTCATATATATCTAACACTCGTTCAAGCGTTAGTTCTTCAAAGTACAAACGATCACATTCATCAAAATCGGTCGAAACCGTTTCTGGGTTCGAATTCATAAACACCGTTTCGTGTCCGGCGGCTTTAAGAGTGCGTAGGACCTGGACCCCACACCAATCGAATTCAACGGAACTTCCAATACAGTAAGGACCCGAGCCAAGTATCAAGAATTTTTTGCGTGAGTTTGTCATGATTTCCGCGTTAGTTTACAAAAAATAAAAGATAGTAAAAATGAATTTACATGGAAACGATAAAAATCACTTCAGCTCAGAACCCAGTTATTAAAAAATTCAACACCTTTAATCGCCGAAAAAGCCCTAATTCTATAATGATAGAGGGTGTTCACCTTCATCAAGAATATTTAAAACAAAAGGAAAAAAATTTTGAATCAATTTTAGTAAGTCGACATTTTTTAGCCTCAACGGAGTTCCCCCAATTCAGTCATTTAGAAAATATTATAGAAATTCCAGATGATTTAATGGCAAAAATTAGCCCCAGTAAAAATCCTGCGGGTATTTTATCGTTAGTAGCTGAACCTAAAGTGGCACAAACAAAAACACCTCGTTTGGTCATCATATTAGAACGCATTCAAGACCCAGGGAATATGGGGACTATGCTGAGAACTAGTTTAGCCATGAATGTTGATGAGGTTTTATTATTAGAGGCTTGTACCGATATTTGGAGCGAGAAATGTTTACGCGCCGGCATGGGCGCACAATTTTATCTTCCCTGTCGGAAGTTGACCGACCTAGGTCAATGGCAAAAAGAATTTAATGGCCCCTTACTGGCGACTGATTTGCAAGGCACTAATTTATGGCAAACGCCCTTACCTTCTCCGGCGGCCTTTATTTTTGGGAATGAAGGACAAGGCGTTAGCCACGACAGCCTAAAATTAGCCTCACAGCGGATTAAAATCCCAATGAATCCACAAGCCGAAAGCTTAAACGTGGCCAGTAGCTTAGCGATCCTTAGTCATGAATGGAATCGGCAACACTACTCAAACTGAGACGGCACAGACTTATACACTTTTATATCATGTTGAGTCGTAAAAGACTTCACTTTTTCAGAATAAGGTCTTCGCAGTAAATATACATCTTCTTTGACCGAAAACGCCTGAGCGACAATTAAAAAATGTAAACGTTCCCCCACCGCCTTGGTCCCGGAGGCAAATAAATCTAACACCTCCGTTTTAGTGCTCGGCAAAACCGCCGTTACTCCCAACGGAACAAACGTTAAATCACTCGGGGCAAAAGCGACAAACTTAATTTCATGGTGCGCTTGAGCATGTTCAATTTCAAAAATTTCAGCGCCCCCATAATCTAAAGCATTTACTAAAATTAAATCTTTATCGCCTTCTTGATTAAAGGCTAAAGTTTTATGCTTTGCGATTGCTTTCAACCACAACCACACCCGATCTTCGGTTAAGGTTACGTTTTTTATACCAAGGCTTTGCAACGCTTCTAAAGAATTTTTGTCACGTACTGAAACAAAATCAGCCGCTGAAAAAACCATTTTAACTTGCCGCTTACTCATGCCACTTAAATTTTTGTCCACGCCTTGGTATTCAAATTTAAATTCAGCGGCAGGATTTAAAAATTTCAACCATTTAAAAACGAAAAACCATAACGCACAAGCTCTTAATTTAATGGCAAATAATCCCCCACCAGCAAATATGATTTGATCAAACCCTTTAAGCGCTTGAACTTGTGCTCGATAGTTTTTAGAAGACGCATAACGCCCAAAGCTTCTAAAGGCCGTTGGCGGAAACTCAACGGTTTTAAAGGTCGTTTCACAAAATTTTTGACTAAGCTTTGCATTAGCCGTCATGACCGTAGCCTTTGGGTAATCATGCAAAGCCGCCGCTAAAATTAACTCATCGCCGACATTATGCGCACCAAAGTTTCCAACCAAGAGAGTTCTCATAAAAATATTTTTTTCTTCAAACCTAATTTAAGGGTATAAGAAGCAGATGACAAATAAGTATTTTAAACCCCGCAGAGTAAACTAAAAGGGCTTAGCCAACCTTACGCCCTCTTTTAAGCCTCCATAAATAGATTGAGACGTTCCTATAATTCATAGGCTAAACGAATAAGGCTAATACAAGTAGTCGCGTTTATTTTGATTATGACCCGTCAAGTCGGTCGCAAAACGGATATTCCCGCTACTATCATGTAAATAATAATAATAGTCTGTTTCAACCGGGTTCGCGGCCGCGGTTAGAGAGTCAAGCCCTGGGTTAGAAATAGCTGTCGGTGGCAATCCGAGTTTTCGACGCGTATTATAAGGCGTATTTTTTTCTAAATCTTCCGCATATAGCGGATTCTTCCAATCATTAAGTTCGTAACGCGTTGTCGCATCAATACCCAAAGCGATCCCCTCATCTAAACGTTTCCAAATTACATCCGCGATTTCCTGTTTCTCCTCCATATTACTTCCAAAGGCTTCTCGTTCTATCATTGAGGCTACAATGACCGTATCATTTAAGCTCCGACCAGACGCCGCAATGTCATCTCGCAAAGCCTCAATTTGCTGTTGAAAGGTATTATAAAGCCGCTGGATGAATTTTTTACTCGAAAAATTTTGCACACTTTCATAGTAGGTAGAAGGAAACAAATACCCTTCAAGGGCTTCGATCTGAAACCCTAAATCACAAGTATTGGCACAATCAATAAAGTCCCCCGCTTCAATTAAACTTTTACGGACTAAAATTTCATCAATCTGCGCAATGGTTGAACCTTCGGGAATAGTAATTCGTATTTCTTGAGATTTACCGCTTTGTAAGACTTCAACAAGCTCTGCAAAGGTAAGATTTTTTTGCACTACATAATCGCCGGCTTGCAATTTAGAACGCAATTTATGATAACGAGCATAAACCTCAAAACTAAAAGGATCCGCAATTAAATTTTTTTCTTCTAACAACGTTTTAATCCGAGTAAAGCTGGTTCCGGGAGTAATGGTAAAAGACACCCGTGTCCCCTCTTCAGAGTTTGGGCGGTCCCAAAAATAAAGGACTCTACCGGCAAAGTAGAGCCCTGCTAAAACAATAACGAGTAGTAAGTATTTCTTCATATTCCTTTGTCATCCTCAGCTTGACTGGGGATCCAGGTCAATAAAGGATTCATTATTAAAACTAGATTCCCGCTTTCGCGGGAATGACAGTTGAGTATTTTGAATTACATACCAGGCATACCACCCATAACCGCTTTCATTTTTTCAGCGGCTACTTGTTGCGCTTTTTTAAAGGCTTTGTTTGAAGCTTCTTTAATAGCTTTGGCTAAACGAGTCGCATCACCGATGATTTCATCGTTCAAAAATTCAACTTCAATAATTTCTTGTTCACCACTCACGGTAACTTTAACCCCATCCGATTCTGAAAAAATATGCGTGTTAGCGAGTTCTTTTTTAATTCGTTTGGCTTCTTTTTGAAGCTTGTACATGTCGCCCATTTGATTCATAAGACCCATAATATGTGGTGGTTAAATTTTAAATTTACTACGGCAGTATAAATAAAGATTTTTACTTGAGAAGACAAAACTAAAAAGCTTTTTTCCTGCAAATAACTAAAAAAACTAAAAATCAGAATATTCAACCCCTAATCACTTCCCTCTACCAAAGAAAGTCTCTACAATTTAACAGATAAATCACCCACACCCATGACAGAAAATTACGGCGCCTCCAATATTCAAGTTTTAGAAGGGTTAGATCCCGTCCGAAAACGTCCAGGGATGTACATCGGTTCTACTGATACCCGCGGCCTGCATCATCTTATTTGGGAAGTGGTTGATAACTCGATCGATGAAGCCATGGCTGGTTACTGTGATCACATTGAAATCACCCTCCATCAAGATAATTCCATCTCTGTTCAAGATAACGGGCGAGGGATTCCTGTTGAAAAACACCCTCAAACTGGAATTTCTACAGTTGAAACCGTTTTAACGGTCTTACATGCCGGAGGTAAATTTGGTGGTGGCGGTTATAAAGTCTCTGGGGGGTTACATGGAGTGGGGGTCTCAGTGGTAAATGCACTTTCAAGCCGAACCGAAGTAACGGTAGAACGAGACGGCGGGAAGCACTTTGTGGCTTTTGAAAAAGGTGAAGCGGCTGACCCTCTTGGACAAATTGGAGATTCTAAAAACAATGGAACACGAGTTCAATTCTGGCCTGATGGCGATATTTTCGAAACAACGGAGTACGATTTCAATATCGTTAAAAAACGGTTACGACAACAAGCCTACCTTACAAAAGGGATTACCATTACGTTGGTTGATGAGCGTAAAGATAAAGAAGACACTATTCAGTTTTACTTTGAAGGCGGAATTAGTTCTTACGTCCATCATTTAAATGAAGGGAAAGATAAAATTGGACCGATTCTTACCTTTGAAGGCGAAAGTGACGACGTACAAGTGGAAATTGCGATGCAATACACGCAAGAATTTCGAGAAAATAGTTATAGTTTTGCCAATAATATCCAAACGGGTGAAGGTGGAACCCATCTAACGGGTTTCTCTATGGGGCTAACCCGAGTGATGAATAAATACGCTCGAGAAAACGGACTACTTAAAGAAAAAGACCCCAACTTCACCAATGAAGATGTACGAGAAGGTTTAACGGCCATTATTTCGGTTAAAGTCCCAGAGCCTCAATTTGAAGGTCAAACCAAAGGGAAACTTGGAAATTCTGAAGTAAGAACTATTACGGATCGAGTTTTTTCACAAAAATTTTCTGAATTTTTATCAGAAAATCCAAATGAAGCTCGAGCCATTGTAAATAAATCAGCCCTCGCCTTACGAGCGCGTTTAGCGGCTCGATCAGCCCGCGAAACCGTCATTCGTAAAGGCGCACTTGAAGGCATGACCCTGCCAGGTAAATTAGCCGATTGTGCTTCTAAAGACCCAAATGACTCAGAACTCTTTATTGTTGAGGGAGACAGTGCCGGTGGTTCGGCTAAACAAGGTCGTAACCGACACACGCAAGCCATTTTGCCACTTCGAGGGAAAATTTTGAATACCGAACAAGCCCGATTAGACCGAATGCTCGCCAATAACGAAATTAAAAACTTAGTCATTGCCATGGGCGCGGCTATTGGGGACACCTTCGAAGTAGACAAACTACGCTACAAAAAAATCGTTATCATGACCGATGCCGATGTTGATGGGGCGCATATTCGAACACTGTTGCTAACCTTGTTCTTCCGTCACTTTAAACCACTAGTAATGAACGGTAATATTTTTATTGCCCAACCACCGTTATATAAACTAACAAAAGGAAAACAAACGTGGTATCCAATGACCGACGAAGAAAAAGAAGCCATTTTAAAAGAATTCGATATTAAGTCTGAAAATATTCAGCGTTATAAAGGGCTGGGGGAAATGAACCCAGAACAACTATGGGAAACGACTATGAACCCTGAAACCCGAACTATGGCTCAAGTAACAGTAGAAGACGCCGAACGCGCCGATCATATCTTCAAGGTGCTTATGGGAGACGAAGTGCCACCACGACGGAAATTTATTCAAACTCACGCTTCAAACGTGAAAGATTTAGATTTCTAGAAACTATTACCAATTCGTCTTTTCGACCGAATAAAGTAGTTCAGGAAGAAACTGAGTGGAGAAATCTTCAAAATTGTATTTTAAAAAATTTATACAAAGCCGAAGATCTCTCCGTTCTATTTTAAATTATGTTCCATCTTCCAGTCGAGAAGAGGGTTAATCGATATCAAAAACTTGGTTTAGCACTGCATCAATAAGAGAATAACGTTTACGTTTCGTTGTATTCTCAAAATCACGCTTCACAAAAGAAATCGTCGTGTGTCCGGCGACTTCACGAATACGAAGATTCTTTTCAAAGATTCCTCGTAGGGCTGGGTCAAATTGAAACTTAATATCATGCTGTTCACAAAAAGAAATAAGATTCAAAGTTTGTTCAAACGCATCACATTGTAAAATCGCCGTAACCTCCTGAGCGGCACAAATTGATTCCAATTTATCAAGCTTCCCGAGTACCTGACTCCCCGCAATCTCTTTTTTCAACCCGTAAGGGTCAATCACTCCTACCACTTTATAAAGGGCATAAGGCGACTTTTCTAATTGTTTTATAAAATTTTCACTTACATTGTTAGCCCCCACAATCAGTAATCGATACACATTTCGATCGCTCTTTTTTCCTCGAGCCATAAAGAGTTTAAAAGCCACTTGAGTAAAAAGTAAGGCGGCCGAACCAAACACAAACGCATACACACAAATAAGCCGTGAAAACAAAATCTCTTGTGGGAAAAAATAAACCACAATCAGCATACCGTTTGCCACAACCCCTCCAATTAACAGCAGGACTAAATCGTACCACTCTTTACCTCCGGATCGAGGTGGCACGCGATAATAACGTGAAAACGCTAAAAAAGAAATCCACACTATGGCCCCAATAAAAGCCATAGCGGCAAAGAGCGCAAAATCAAAATCCGTTGAAAAAACCCAATTAACTCGAATAAAGTAAGCCAACAAAAAGGCGGCATACACTAATAACAAATCTAATAACAAATGTAACAAACGCCCTGTAATCCAATATTTAAGCATTAATTAAACTATATTCAGTTCAAGTTTAAGGCTCAAGTAAAACCAAGCTACTTTACGGAACAAAATTCAACCACTGGTAATTTGTCCAAGTACCTCCCGTAACGCCTTCATTGCCGGGCGTGCAATCAATCGAGGTAATATTTACCGCTTCTCGTTTAGGTAAATCGGTCCCATCATAGAAAAATCCCCCTTCTTCAAGGTCCACAATCATCAACATATCATTATGTTCCGCCAAGGTCGATTCATAACCATAAAGAAAACAAGCTCCATCGTTTTCTGTCGATAATATATAGTCTTGATTATTAAGTCTTAACTGAATATCTGAAACAGTAACGGGATCATCCGTCCCAATATAATTATTGTCTGAATCTAAATCTGCAAAATTAACGCCATCCAAAGAAATAAATTCATCCGCTAATATAATTTTAGCGACATTTTTAATAATTGATTGACGCCAAGCATCGCCAGCTTGTTCACTATACTTACTAAGTTGTGGCACGCCCAACGCCGTTAAAATTCCAATTATTACGGTCACTACTAATAACTCTATAAGCGTAAAACCCAAATTTATAATTTTCATTTGCTTAACTATAGATATTCCCCTGATAAAATACAAAAAAAACCCCAACATAATAATGAAGGGGTTTTTAAAAATAGTTTTTTTCTAATAAAAACTATAGAACTATGCGCCAAACTTGAAAGATCCAACGCTATCAGTATTAACAGCCGCACCAATAGTTCCTGCTCCAAGAGTCGCTGCTCCACCAGAACAAGTTAGAGTATTTTCAGCCGCTAAAGTAGCTAAGTCAGCTGATGTACCGTCACTGATAAGTGTATCAGAATCTTCAGCACAAACAAAAACAACAAAGTTGTCAGCATCACTAGAGTAGTAGTAATAAGCCCCTGGATTCGCTGCTGGCATTGAGTATCCACCTTCATCATTCAAAGTCGACGCAACCGTAGTTTCATCTAACGAGAATGAAGTAATAGTATCAACCGCACGAGCTGTTTTCATTAGTGTTGCTGCATTACGAATTGCGGCTTGACGTTCAGAATCACGAGCTTTTGCGAAGTAACCAGAGAAAGTGGCTACAGAGATAGTAGCTAGGATACCGATAATTACGATAACCACTAGCAACTCGATTAGGGTAAACCCTTTTTGTTTTAGTGTTTGCATTTTTACAATTGGTTAAAAAATATGCATTCACTAATGTAGCAAAGGTACAAGTTGTTGTGCAAATAATTGATACAAAAACCTATTGCCGAGTTTTACGGCTTTGGGTTTTTACTACTTTTTGCGTAACAAAATCCACAACAATTCGTTAAATATTCCCTAGAGTGCTTCTAGAACTTTTACAATATCCGCTTGCGGGTTAGCCAGCTTCGTTAAATCAATAGTCGTTGCGGTCATACGCTCATAAAGTTCTAAATATTTTTTGGCTGCCGCTAAGCGAATTTCATCTGTCATAAAATCTTTAGGATCCTGCGAAGCATTATCTACATCGTATCCAGCCTCCACAACCATTCGTCGCACAAACTCTTTGTCTAAGCCTTCTGGCTCTTCGCCACTCTTTAATTTTTCTTGATAAGAGGCCGCTACCCAGTAACGCGAAGAATCTGGCGTATGCACTTCATCAATCACCAATAACTCCCCTTCTGGTGTTAAGCCCATTTCATATTTCGTATCCACTAAAATCAAGCCTTGCTTCGCCGCTACCGCTTGCCCATGAGCAAACATTTTCAAAGCATAAGCTTCAACTTTTTCATACACTTCAGGCGTCACTAAGCCTTCCTCTAAAATTTCCGCTTTTGAAATATTTCTGTCATGCCCAACCTCTGGTTTAGTAGTAGGCGTCACAATTGGGGTCGGAAGAATCTCGTTTTTCTTCATCCCTTCTGGCATTTCAATACCACAAATAGAACGATTATTATTTTGATATGCATACCAACTTGAAGTAGTAGTTGTACCGGTAACATACGCACGAACGATAATTTCAACGGGCAACGGCGTTACATTTTTCACCACGGAAATATTTGGATGCGGGACCGACAATAAATGATGTGGCACCTGAATATCATCCAATTTTTTAAACCACCAAGCCGCCAACTGATTTAAAACTTGGCCTTTAAAAGGAATAGTGCCTAAAATAAAATCAAAGGCAGAGACTCGGTCTGAAACAACAATCGCTCGACGATTTTCGTCTAAAACAAAACTATCTCGCACCTTTCCGTGGTGAAAAAACTTTCCATTATCAAACTCTATTTTCTCAAGACAGTTCTTTAAGTCGTCAGCCGAAACGTTGTAATTCATGTTCTTTTCAACCCTAATAATAATTGGACCGTTTGGCGAATAAAATTATCCCATTTAAAAAAGACCAGTCTCTACAAATGCACTTAGCATGAGAGGCTAGTCTTAAATTTAGGACGTTTTAAATTACGCTACCTTAGAAATAGTGTATTCAAACAAACCACCTGGAGTTTGTACTTTTACTTTATCTTTCGCTTTTTTTCCTAAGATAGCCTCCCCCACTGGTGACTCATTAGAAATTTTATGAGACATTGGATCCGCTTCCGTTGAACCAACAATAGTATATTCGTGAGCTTCTGAGTCTCCTTCTCGCTTTAAAGTCACCATAGAACCAATTTTAATGGTGCCTTTATCCATACCCGAATCAGCAATAATTTCTGCATTCTTGATTTGATCTTCAAGTTCTAAAATTCGGCCTTCAATAAAAGCTTGTTGATTTTTGGCTTCATCATACTCAGAATTTTCAGACAAATCTCCGTAAGAGATGGCTTCTGCTAAGCGGGCCGAAACTTCTTTACGCCCCGTTGATTTAAGCGTCGCTAATTCTTCTTCAAGTTTAGCTAAACCTTCTTTGGTAAGTAAAACCGAATTTTGATCATTTGTTTGAGGCATAGTATTGGTAAGAGTTATCGTGGAATAAAATAAAAATTAGAGGGGCAATTGCAAGCAAAAGCTAGCGTTGCATAAGCGGGTAATTATCGGTTACTGATTTTTTGTGCGCGCCTGGATCTTCCGAAATTTTAACCGACATTGGATGAGTTCTTAATTTTTCAAGCACTTTCGCCTCAATCTGACGAATCCGTTCACGCGTAACGTTGAATTCTTTTCCAACCTCTTCAAGCGTGTGCGGCACACCGTCATCTAAACCAAACCGCATTTTAATAATTTTTTGCTCTCGAGCCGATAGATATTGAAGCAAGTCCGTAATGTTTTCTTTAATCATTTCACGGTGTGCTGTTTCGAATGGTGAAAGAGCGCCTTCATCTTCAATAAAATCTCCAAGTTTAGAATCTTCTTCAGAGCCTACCGGCGATTCAAGCGACACAATATCTTGTGAAATTTTAAGAATATGGTTCACCTTTTTAAGATCTAAGTCCATTTCAGCCGCAATTTCTTCTGGTAATGGTTCTCGACCAAGTTCTTGTTGCAAACGTCGTTGCGTATGCGTTAATTTATTGATGGTTTCCACCATATGGACAGGAATCCGAATCGTTCGAGCTTGATCCGCGATGGCTCTAGTAATCGCTTGGCGAATCCACCATGTTGCATAAGTCGAAAATTTAAATCCTTTCGTGTAATCAAACTTTTCTACCGCCCGAAGCAAACCAAAGTTCCCTTCTTGCATTAAATCTAAGAAAGGCAGACCTCGGCCAATATAACGTTTCGCAATTGAAACCACCAAACGCAGATTTGATTCCGCTAATTTTTGTTTCGCCGACAAATCCCCTTTTTCAATCCGTTTTGCTAAATCAACCTCTTCTTGAGCCGTAAGCAGGTTGATTCGACCAATTTCGTTCAAATACATTCGCACTGAATCGTTTGAAATTTCAGATAAATCGACAAACGCATTCGCTTCGGCTTCCGACTCTTCAGCTTCTTCTTGCGCTAAATCTTGGTCGGTTGGCTCTACATCTTCAATCGTTACTTTAACGGTTCCCTCTTCTTTTTTACTTAACCGCTCTCGCCAAATTTTCTCTTCTTTTACATCAATCACTTCTACCCCTAAATCTAAAAACAACTCGTACAATTCGTCGAGTAATAATAAATTTTCTTCTACATCTGGCACCACCGACATCAATTCTTGCTCGGTAATAAATTTTTGATCTCGCCCTTTAGCAATGAGTTGCTGAACGTTTACCGGGTATTTTTCGATCTTTTTTTGGAACTTTGACATAGAATTTTTTTAAGTAGAAAGCGGAACAGTAAGTTTTGCGAACGTGGGGTTTGTATTGATTTTAGCGAATCTGTCTACCTCATAGTAACAGACGTCTTTTTATTAAAATTGTTGTAAAAACTCTCGTTTATTTGATGACAACAAGCGAATATCTTCGATTCCATACTTCATCATCACCAAGCGAGTGAGCCCAAAACCAAAAGCAAAACCAGAAAATTCTTCCGGATCAACTCCACTATTACGTAATACATTTGGATGCACCATGCCCGCTCCACAAAATTCAAGCCAACGACCTTTTTCTTCTCCGTTTTTATCAGTGTATTCCCACCAAATATCAACTTCTAAACCAGGTTCTACAAATGGAAAGTACCCAGGACGAATCCGAATTTTCATGGGTTTAGAAAAAACCGCTGACAGCATCGTTTCAAGCGTCCCTTTTAAGTGTGATACCGAAATATCTTTATCAACCACTAACCCTTCTACTTGGTAAAACATGGCATCATGCGTCGCATCAACATCTTCATTTCTATACACTCTACCAGGCGCGATAATGCGTACCGGCGCGCCTTTTTCTAACATTTTTCTGATTTGAATATTAGAAGTCTGCGTTCGTAAAACTGAATTTTGATGTGAATCCTCATGGGCCGATGAGACAAAAAACGTATCTTGCATATCTCGGGCTGGATGATTTGCCGGCACATTCAAAGCATCAAAGTTATGCCATTCTGTTTCTACTTCTGGTCCATCGGCAATCTCAAACCCCATCCCCGTAAAAATAGTTTCAATATGACGCTGTACTTGAGACAAGGGATGCAAGGCCCCCTTTTGAGCCGGATAGCTTTGTGTAACATCAATAAAGTCTGATTTCAGCTTCTGGTTCAAAGCCGCGGCTTCTAATTCGTTTTGCTTCGCAACGCAAGCCTGTTCCCAATACGTTTTAAATTGTTGCAATTTTGGCCCTAATTCTTTTTTCGCTTCTACGTCTAACGCTTTTAATTCTTTAAACCAACTTCCTAAAGAAGATTTTTTCCCAACCACTTTAGCCGTAAAAACTTGAAGTGATTCAAGCGAGTCAATCGATGAAAAATCACTGAGCGCTTGCTCATGGACTTGACTAAGGCGTTCTGGGGTAACGTTTTCTGTCATAAATTAACTAAATCAGACGCAAACAAAAATTTGCTTTTCAGATGAAAATCGTGTACAGTATTGAGATTTAAGGTCTAAAGTCAACTTTTTAGAACGGCCGCAAATCTAGTTTTAAAAACAAATAAATATGGGGATTAACTTCAACTTCGGACTCGGTGGAAAAACAGGAAACAATGACAATGGCACCGCCGGAGCGGCCGATCCAAGCACTGTTATTACCGCAGATCCGAGTGCTGGAAGTACCCCACCACCAACGGAACCTATTATGGTGCAACCACCAGCCGAAGCCGCCGCCCCAACCCCTGTGGCCGCGACGCCTAATTTTGGTGATGATATTACGATTAACGTAACCGATGCCCCAGCCGTAGCTCCAGACCCGAGTACACTTACCGGCGATATTCAAATAACTGAATCAGCCCCAGCCGTAGCGGCAGAAGCGGCGCCAGCACCTCAAAATGCAGAACCCGTTTTAAATCCATTCGCAACCGAAACCCCAACAGCTCCTGTCGCTGAAGCGACACCCGTTGTGGCTGAAAATCCTTTTGCCACCCCCGTGGCCAATGCAGAACCCACAGCCTTAGACCAAACTACAGAAACCCCGGCCGCGGCAACACCCGCCGCCGAAGCCAGCGTTCTAAATCCTTTTGCAACCGAAACACCCGTTGCAGCGGCCCCACCTCAAGCCGCCCCAAACGCCGAGGGAAACCCTTTTGCCACCGAAACACCGGTTGCCGCAACAGAGCCGCAAAACACGCCTGAAGTAGCCGCTCCTGTCGCCGAAGAAGCGGTTAACCCATTCGCAACCGAAACACCAACGGCGCCTGTCGCTGAAGCGACACCCGTTGTAGCTGAAAATCCTTTTGCACCTGAGACACCAGCCGCCCCAGTAGTGGTTGAAAACCCAACACCTCCGGTGGCGGAAGTCAGCCCAGTTGTGGCCGAAAATCCTTTTGCCCCTGAAAGCACAGATCCAGCTCCAACGGTCGCAGAAGAAGTGCCCCCGGTAGTCAATAATGAAATCGCACCAACTGCGGTTGAGACCGCACCAACAGCCGACGCAGAGAATCCTTTTGCCGATCTTGGTAAACCAGCCGAATCAACCGAAGCCGCGGAAACCACTATTATGCCTGAAAATCCTTTTGCTGATATAAATACAGACGGAGAAGCTAAAACTGAAACGACTGAAACAACGCCAGCTCAAACGCCTGCCGTTTCTCTTAGTTTTGATGAAGTAACAACTGACAGTAATGACCAAGCATCAGCGGACCCTCTAGCAGAAACAAAAGAAGCGGTTGTAGATCCGGAGGTTGCGGTCGTTCCCGAAGTCAAAGAAAAAACAGCTCCAAAAGGTGATGGCAGTAGCCCGCTTTCATCGCTTGAAAATATTAAAGCGGAAATTGCTGGCTTTGTGAACACGCATAATCAAAACGTTGAAGATTTTAAATCACAAATTAAGGAGCTAGAATCTAAAATTCGAAATGAAAAAGAGCTGTTAAAGAAACGTAAAAAAGAATTCCGAGCCATGCTAGGTGAAATCGAAGCTTTAACAGAAGACTTCACGCCAAATGCAGGAGAAAATAAAAACCATAAACCCGAAGAACACAACGAAGCCGCAAATCAAAACGCTAAACCAAAGCGAAAGCGAAATCGAAAAAAGAATAATTCGGACAATGGTGGAACAAGCAATGAAAGCGAAGCCGCTTAAAGAAAAAAAATCCGCCGCTTAAAATAAAAACACCCACTCAAACAAGAGTGGGTGTTTTTTGGTTGTGACCGCTAAGGTCTTAAATTTAGCAATGCTAAAATTAGTTAACCGCTTCTTTAAGATTTTTACCAGCTTTGAAAGTAGGAACTTTTGAAGCTTTGATTTGAATCTTTTGAGATGGGTTTTGAGGATTTACCCCAGTACGAGCCGCTCGGTGAGATACTTTGAAAGTACCGAATCCAGTAATTGTTACTTGTTCACCGTTTGTAAGTTCACCAGATACAGTATCGATGAAAGCTTCAAGAGCGTCTGCAGCAGCTTTTTTAGTTAGACCTGCTCGGTTAGCAATAGCGGTAATTAGATCACCTTTTGACATGTTAATGTGGGATTAAGAAATATTGCATCCTGGATTTTAATCACCTCTAAAGCCCTTTGGCAAGGGAATCTCAGAGTTTTTCCTGTTACCATTAACTTAAATCATTGTATTTATATAAATACTAGGCTTCCAAAATAGTCCTGCGGACATGCCCCACCGTTACCAGACCGCCCCCATTAAAGATTGGGTTCTGCCGACCAACGGTACGAGCAAAGCTAGCACTGCGCTCTGAACCTAATACATAACTATCGGGTCTACCTAAGGCATAAGGGTACAAAGTTGCCAAGTACAAATCCTCTACTCCACCCAAACCTCTACTGGCATATTGGAGGTAATAACGTTCAACCCAATCTAATTGTTCAGTTCCTGTCATCCCGCGCAAAGCGGTGGTTGACGTTCCTAAACCTGCAGCGGTCTGTGGCATAAACTGAATGAGGCCCGTCGCACCAATACTGTTGGTTTCAGCTGGATTGAAAGTTCCTCCAGTCTCAAATCTGAATATTTGCATTAAATTTCCAGGCGTTGTGCCAATACTTTCTGCTACTTCAGCTAAACGTGCACTAAATCCTGGTTCAGACATAAGATCTACCTGTTCAAATGCCCCCAAACCAACGGTTGGATGAGCGGTAACCACTTCATTCGCTCGCTCTATTTCTTCAGAAGAATAACCAATGTCTTCCATCAGACTTGAAATTTCTGAAGTATCACGTCCTGTGCTTAAGAAAAAAGCCGCAAACTCTGGACTAAGCCCCTCTGAATCTCGGAAATCAACCTCTGAGTAGTTCTGTCTAAACAGGGCTTCCGATCGATCTATATTGGTTAAAAAATGTTCTAACTGAGCCCTATAATCTGGCGTTAAAACGGGCATTCCCTCTTCCCCTTCAGTTTCAATTGAATGTTCTGCTACAAACACCTCCATAACAAATTCAGGGGCCACATTACGCTCAAGAGCCATACGGGCTACTAACATTTCCCCTTCTGTCCGAGCTGTTTCGCCTTCTTCAACCGCCTTAAAAGCCGCTAAATTTTCATCGACCTTGGCCTGAACATTCGCAACCACTGCCGCATCAGTCTCTATGTTAGATAACAAAGTCCCTTCAATAATTAATAACCGCTGTCCACCTTCGGTGAAAAACTCGCCATTCAGCGAATCCACGGACCGATTAAAAACTTGCCCTGCAGACGTAACCGAACGAACCTCGGAAGGCAGTACTTGTCCAGCCGTAGTTAAATGCTGCAAGTTAGGATTAAATTGTCCATCAAAAGTAAAAGTAAAAGTTAAACTATCAACACTACCAGCCGCAACTTGTGCCGCTGTGACATTCTGTTGAGTAATAAGGCGCAATCGCTCTGACCGAGACTTTTCTAAAAACACATCATTGGTGATGCTTTGTAATTCGGTAATTTCAGCATCAGTTAACACTTCTTCCCCTAATTCGGCCTCAATGCGTTCCGATAACCCCATAATTCTAGATTCATCCAAAGGGACATCATTTTCTTCTTGCTCAGCCAAATAAAGTTGTAAAGTTTCTAAGGTAATGCCTTTGTTTGTCAGTTCCATTGCTTCGGCTTCTATTAAGGCTTCTAAGGCCTCTACCTCAGCTAAGCCCTCTGGGTTACGAGCCACGGCCTGAAGGGCTCTCTGTAAAGACTCTTGGGAGTCTTCATCCCCTAGCACAGCCCCTTCAGTCTCATTGACTACGCCTTCCGAGTGTTCTTTCCAAAGAAAACGAGGGTTCGTTAAAACCGATTTTTGTAAAAATTTCATTCTAAACTTGGTTTAGTTTTTGCATAAGTTCCTTTTCAGCGGTTTCAAGTTCTTCTACTCGATAAACCTCTTCAGCTTCTACTAGCTTTTTCAACGCTTCATGAATAGCCATGTTTTCAAGATCTGTAAAAAAGTGTGGATTTTCGGCTAACACTTTTTTAAACAAATTCGTTTGTTTGCTATCTATAGCCGCAATTAATGGTAAAACTTCAGCTTGTTTTTCTGGTGTTGAAGTCAAAATTTTAGCTTTTAATTCTGGCTTAATGAACAAACTGCGTTGCAACAGTTTTGCCAGATCAACGTTAATTTTTGTTGTAGACATCTGATGATTATAGCATAAACCTCTTTCTTTTACTAGATAAATATGGTAAAATCACCTGATAAATGAATGAACTAAAACAACGCTTGATTGAGGCTTTGAAGCGCAATTTGTTTCTAAAGGAAACCTTGCGGCAAGAAATTGTGCGTCAACTTCCAACGCTTTCAGACGCACAGGTAAATCACCTTCAAAACTTGCTTAATGAAGCAAATCAAAAACAAGACAAAACCCTTCGGCAGATACTAGAACGAGACCCCTATTTTTTCCACCGCATTGAACAAACCATTCTACACACAATGAGCGAAGAATTTAATCGTTTAAGTGCTGAAGAATTAAACGAAGCCGAACAACAATTAGCCCAAGATTTAGCTAAATACCAACCATAGAATGAACAAATTATTTACTCGATATTCGGAACCAAATACGCGGTACTTACATCTTGAAGCCCCACGCGGCCCAGAACAAGCCCAAACGGCTGCGCCCGTAGCGATAGAAAGTCCTGAAGCCTTTGTGGCTCGACAAAACCAAGAAACAACCCGCCGCATCGAAAGTATTCCAGTAGACCCTCGAGTAAAAGACTTATGCCATGACCGAATTGGAGACTTAATTACCGAAGCTTCTAATACGGACTTTAACGCCACTCAAGCCCAACTTGAAACTTCTATTAGTGAAGCGCTTAATAACGGGGAAGGCGAACAATTAGCCACCGCTAATAACACGCCAGAAGTTCGGCAAACGCAAGAAGAAGTAGAAGCTGAACGCAAGACGACAGAGGCGGCCTTAGTTACCTACCTAGCACAAGTAAGCAACGCATTACACGAACAAGCTCAAGCGGCTCAAGTAGAAGCCCAAGAATCCGGTGATGAAGCTAAAATAGCCGCAGCCGAAGAGATTGAAAACCGAGGCAATTTGATAGGAACTCTTCAGGAAACTATAAGTGAAAACGGGATTGATTGGACGAATGAAGTGCCTTTTGGAGGCGGCAGTGATGCTTTAGTTAGTCAAGCCGAAAGCACCATTGGCACCCAAGAAGGCTCAGAAGCTGACGCCTTAGTCGGAGTCGATACCGCTTCAATTCCTTGGTGCGGAGCTTTTGTAAAAGCGATGTGTGAAAAATCGGGGCAACCCTTGCCAGAAAACGCTAATTGGAATGTAGCCGAAACATATGTCTCCCCTGAAGGAAGCACGGGAGAGCACGTCGCTATTTATGCTGGAAACGGTGAAATGGTGGGCGGTAATCAAAGTAATGCGGTCACTAGAACGTCTTTACCAGGTAACTTTAGATTTAATACCGTTGAAAACTTAATCGCCGGAAGACAGGTTGATCTTAGTGGACAACAAGAACCTCAACCCGGTGACATTATTGTCACCAGTCGAGGCGACGGCAATAGTGACAGCACCGATACGGCGGCAACAACTAGCACTGTTTAAATATGAAACAACTTATAAACCGACATCAAAATATTAAGACTAAATTTATTTGGGGTGAAACCCCTAAGGGACCTGATGTACCGGTAGCACCAGTCGTAGAAACCACTGAGTTAGCGGCCCCACAAGTTGAAGCCGCCGCCGCCAACGCGGGAGCGAAGGGCGTGCCAGCCTTAACTTCAGCTGATTTACCGCTTTCCCCAGATATCCAAGCAGACGCTCGTGGAATTGAAGCGGATGTGGCACACGTAGCCGAAGTCGTTGCCGCTGACGATGTTATTGAGCCTACCGGCGAAACGGTCGATGATCCTAAAGTATCAGAAACTGGTTTAGACTTATATAGTACTATTCCCGAAGATCAACGCGAGGCAGCCGATAAATCCATTAATGCCAAAATTGAAGCAGCACGCGCCGAAAACCCAGATTTAAGTGATGACGAAATTGCTGAAATTCGAGCCGAAGCCAGTGCTGAATTTTTAGCCAAAAATCTACGAGATGAAACACTCGAAGCTTTTGACCGCGATATTGCCGCTGCTCGTGAATTGGGCAACGAAGAATTAGCCGCTTCACTCGAAGCTCAACGAGCGGAGTTTGAAGCTCGAGATGTACAAGCCGAATTAA
>CAJQJI010000070.1 GCA_905478675.1 Candidatus Altimarinota bacterium | reverse complement strand
GCACTAGAAAAACCGGGAGATTTAGCGTCGATTCTATCAAACCTGCAAGAAGGGGATTTTTTGTTTATCGATGAAATTCATCGCCTGCGCATGCCGGTGGAAGAAATTTTATACACGGCCATGGAAGACTTTGCGATTGATTTGGTGATTGGAAAAGGACCAAGTGCTCGGACGATGCGTTTAAATGTGCCTCGGTTTACGTTGGTGGGGGCGACGACCCAGTTTTCTAAACTGTCGAACCCGTTGCGAGACCGATTTGGGCACATTGAGAAACTTCGTTTTTATGAAGACGATGAAATTGGCCAAATCATTAACCGATCGGCTGATATTTTAGAAATTAAAAAAGACCCCGCCGCGACGGAGCAGTTAGCTAAATGTTGTCGTCGAACCCCGCGGATTGCGAATCGTTTACTGCGTCGTATGCGAGACTTTGCCGAAGTGGTGCATGAAGGCGAAATTACGAAAAAGGTGGTAGAAGAAAGTTTGAAAAACTTATCGGTTGATGCCCGAGGTTTAGATTTTGCAGATCAAGAATATTTAAAAACCTTATGTGAAAAATTTAGTGGCGGTCCGGCCGGACTTTCAACTTTAGCGGCGGCGATTGGAGAAGACGAAGCGACGATTGAAGACGTGATTGAACCGTTTCTAATTCGGGAAGGGTTAGTGCAAAAAACACCAAGAGGGCGCCAAGCGACGGAGGCCGCGTTTTCCCATTTGGGGCTTTCCAACGGCGGAGGGATGATTTAAATCTTAGTCTAAGCAAAACATTTGCGGCTTAGAACGGGAAAATAAATTGTAAAATCTTTGCGTCCTTGAAAATCCATGATACACTCAAATCCCGTAGAGCACTGCGGATTTTTTTTTAGATTTTTGCTTTGGTTCTGCACTTGCAAAAGTTTTTTTATTTAATCTATGTCTAAATTTATCTTTGTTACGGGAGGGGTTTGTAGTTCACTTGGAAAGGGGATTGTGGCCTCAAGTGTGGCGGCCATTTTAAAATCAGCGGGTTTAAAAGTTGCGATTATGAAATTGGATCCATACTTAAATGTAGACCCTGGAACGATGAGTCCTTTTCAACACGGGGAAGTGTTTGTATTAGAAGATGGCAGTGAAACCGATTTAGATTTAGGTCATTACGAACGTTTTATTGATGCCCCGTTAAGTGGGGTTTGTACGGTCACAACCGGACGAGTTTATAGTGAAGTTTTAGAAGAAGAACGAGACGGAAAATATCTGGGGGGAACGATTCAAGTAGTGCCTCATATTACGGGTAAAATTATGCAAAAAGTAGAACAAGCGGCCAAAAAAATGGGCGTGGATGTGCTAGTGGTAGAAATTGGTGGTACGGTGGGGGATATTGAAGGGGAACCGTTTATTGAAGTGATTCGTCAAATGAAGAATAAGTATAAGGATGACTTGGTGTCACTCCATCTAACGTTATTACCGTATTTGGCCGCTTCTGGTGAACTGAAAACGAAACCAACACAATTATCAGTGCGAGAACTTCGTCGTCTAGGAATTCATCCTGATATGATTTTTTGCCGAGCGGACGTAAAAATTCCTAAAGCCTTACTGAAAAAAGTTGGTTATTTTTGTGATGTGCCACCGGAGAACGTAATTCCGGCTGAAACGGTTAAATCTATTTATGAAATTCCGCTTCGTTTTGAAAAGCATAACGTCGGTGGTATTTTAGCGGAAAAATTAAATTTAGGCGCTTTAGAACCTGATCTGACGAAATGGGAAGAGGGTGTAGCTAAAATGACGAAAGCGAAAAAAGAACTGACGATTGGTTTAGCGGGGAAATATAATGAACTTGATGATGCTTATTTATCCGTCATTGAAGCCTGTAAATCAGCTGGTTTTTATCATGATAGAAAAGTTCGTATTGAATGGATTGATACCGAAAAAATTGAAGCCAAAGATGAAGAAGAAATGGCTAAACTTGAGTCTGTGGCAGCCGTAGTTGTGCCAGGAGGGTTTGGAAATCGAGGGATTGAAGGCAAAATTGCGGTGGCGAAATATTGCCGAGAAAATAATAAACCTTATTTAGGGCTTTGTTTAGGATCACAAATTATGGCCATAGAGTTTGCCAGAAATGTATTAGGTCTTAAAGATGCCACCAGTGAAGAGTTTGATGAAGAGAGTAAAAGTAAGAATCATGTGATTCACTTTATTCCGGAACAAAAGCATATTAAACGGAAAGGGGGGACGATGCGTTTAGGGGTTTATGATTGTAAAATTGAACCGGGGACTTTGGCGCATAAAGTTTATGGAAAAGACTTAATTTCAGAACGTCATCGGCATCGATACGAGTTTAATGATGACTTTTTGAGTCATTTTGATAACTCAGATTTTGTTATTTCAGGACGACATCCGAAATCTAAATTAGTAGAAATTGTCGAGAATAAAGCGCATCCATACATGATTGCCGCGCAGTTTCATCCAGAATTGATTAGCCGACCATTTAAACCACATCCATTGTTTCGTGACCTAGTTGGTGCGGCTTTATCTGCGGAATAGTCAATGTCGCAGCCGTGGCGTTCATATTACTGGAAAGATGGCCTTTTCGTTTAAAGTGATCTGGCTCAGCCTGCAGTATTTTATTAAGAGCCTCTTTTGTTTTTTGGGTCAATTCCTTAATTTTAAGAACGCTGGAGCCAAACAAAATTTCATCTTCGGCTAACTTTGGATGATTTGTATTTATATAGCCTCGTAACTCTATCTCTCTGAATTTTTGATCTTCCTTGCTGGCAAGATTTTTAATCGTTTGAGCTGAATCGGGGTGTACACTGAGTTCCATAAAATTGTTTTATAAACTTACATTTTAGTGTCAAAGGTAAGTTGCCTTATGTTTTATTATACACTTTTGTCTCGTTTTGTCTACATCCGCCATAAGTAAAAAAGCAAATCTGCGTATAGTAAAAAGCTTTTAAATGTGGTATAATCACGAGAATGCATAAGTATTTCTTTCAGGCTGTTACGGCAGAAGGTAAGCAGATCTCTGGTTACGTAAGTGCTGAATCTATTAAGGTGGCTCGTGAAAAACTGAGCGCTGGAGGGTTGTCTATTTTGACGTTAGAAGAGCCAACAGAAGAGATTGATACTATGGTGCAGGGGATGCGGGTGTATCAATTTGAGGCGACTAATAAGTTGAAAAAAAAGGTTCAGGGGACGATTGAGGCCGTTGAACTTTATGAAGCTTTCAAGAAACTGCGACTTGAATATAAGCTAGATGTTAACTATTTAGTTGATAGTGCGTCTGCCCCAACGGTTAAAGAAAAAATTAGAACGGAGGGCTTGCCTTCAGAATTAGAAGATCGTTTGCAGGTAGAGCTAAAAATTCAAAAGAAAAAAGAAAAAAAGAAGAAACACAGTGATCAAAGCAACGAAGTGCAAGAGGCGGTAGATGCGAATGAAGAAGAGCGACGTTTTATTGTTGAAAAAATTGATGCGGTTTTAAGTGAAGTGGTACCTTTGCTTGAAGAAAATGCGGAGTTTATTGATGGTCATAAAAAACGAGAAATTGAGGAGCGTATTAGTTTGTTAATGCGTTTGAAGCATTCTAATTCTGTCGCTCATTTAAGAAGTTTAACGCAGCGTTTATTGGAACAAATTTCAAGTGATGAAATCTTTTTAAAAGATGCCAATATTCCGTCGGAGTTAAAAGAGGAGATGGAGCGGCGGCGAAGTCAGTTTCAAGCGATTGGAACCAACTTTGATAAAGCCATTAGTAAAGGGTTGATTGATTTACAAGTAAAACTTTCGAAGCTAGATGCAGGAGTGCTTCGTGATAGTGTGAAAGATTTAAAACCTTTTGAGAAACTTACCAATGTATTCTATCTATTCTTTACGTGTCTTGGCGCGCTTTGTTCGGTTTTTTTACTTTTTGTGTACGCACTCTATTTTTTTGAAATTCAGGTTGATCAAACCTTGTTTTTCTTGCAGTCTCCATTGCTATGGTATGTGTGGGGGCTTGGAATGTTAATGATGCTCTCGTTCTACTTTGTTCGTTTTTATCCTAAAAAAGAATGGTTTGAAGGCCTTGTGGTTTTAGGCTGTACTATTATTGGAGTGCTTGTTTATACTGTTCAGTTTCCGATTCTCTTTTATTGGACTTAAGCGGGTGATTGAACCTTGATACTTGTGCGTTGATTCGGCATTATAGGGTCGATGAATTTCTCACAGGTTAATTTTGGTTACTTTGCGCTTAAATTTTACGGCATTTTTATTAGTTTAGCCTTTATTCTTGCGTCTTGGTATTATTTTAGGCGCTTGTCTGAACAGGGTTTTTCAAAAGATTTTTTTCTGCATCATTACTGGCGTTGGCTACTTGGGGGAATTTTACTTGGACGTCTGTTTTCTGTGTTGTTGGATGCGACTATTTTTGATCGTTTTGGCTTAATGTCATTTTTTGCCTTTTGGGATGGTGAAATTAATTTTTGGGGAGCGCTACTTGGGTTTTTATTGACGATGTTTTTAGATCTTAAGCGTGAAGGCAAAGCCGTGGGACCTTGGCTTGATGCGGGTATGTTGCCAATGCTTTTAGCCGCGATGATTGCTGATTGGGGCGCATTTTTAACCGGAAAAATTTATGGTATCGAGACCACCTTGCCTTGGGGCGTTCAGTATGAAACCTTTGGGGTTGAGATTTTAAATCCAGTACACCCAGTAACTTTGTACGCCTTTGGGGCGCATCTAATTTTATGGTGGTGGGTAAAAGAACATGAAGGTCGTTGGCAAAAATCGCCCGGGGTTTTAAGTTTAAAAACTCTGCTTTATTTTTTGGTCATAGAGTTTGTTTTGGAATTTTTAGTTGGGAATGCCATGAAAGAGCTGTATGGCTTAAACTTTAATCAGTATTTAAGTGTTTTTGTGGCTTTCTTAGTGTTGTATTGGTTATATGGAGATCGGCGTTTTAGTTCTGCGGTTGGTCGGCGTATAAGAAGAAAAAAAACGGAATAAAAAAAAGCCTCGCATTCGCGAGGCTTTTTAAAAAAATTATGATCTCTTAGTATCCACAACCATAGCAAGTAGCAGTGGTTAGTTTGTGTGTTTTGTACGGTGAAACATAGGTTGTGCTGTGTGCGGTTTGATTCGTGCAATTATAGGGGCTTTTACGAGGGGTTACCATATAAGATTCTTGGGCTGAGTATTCTGATGGAGCACGGTAAGTTTTAGTGTTTGTGTTTAATTTTTTGGTAACGGTAATTCGTTCTGACGTTTGGTTACAATTATTGGCACAGCTTGAGTACGCAAATGGTGGGTAATGAATCGTGGTATTAGGCGTTGTGGTGTAGGTGTAGGTAGAACTTACTGGGTAGCTACGAGTATAGTACGTAGCGGTGTTTGTCGTCACCTGAGGGGTACGGTAGTAGTGACCGTAATTATTATATTGAGACGTATTATCATGCGCTTGATGGTGGTCATAGGCACTAGAAACACTATGTGTGTACACTAAGTTGTTTGAGTGGGTATGATCACTGGCGACGTTATGTATGTCATGAGCCATGGCAATAGAGCCAAAAAATGAAGTAAAAACGAAGGCTGTAACGAGTGAATTTTTCATATAAATTAAAATAAAAGAAACTAGAAAATTAGGTTCTACTTTTGTTTTTTTATTGTTTTTACTTTCTAAGT
Source organism: Candidatus Altimarinota bacterium (assembly GCA_905478675.1). Lineage (GTDB taxonomy): Bacteria > Patescibacteriota > Gracilibacteria > UBA4473 > UBA4473 > JAACPJ01. The sequence continues at coordinate 5,205 of CAJQJI010000070.1, read as the reverse complement.
ATAACCAATTGCCATTAATGTAAATTGGTTGGCAATTAATATTATTGCGGTAAATGTAAAATATTTTAATGCGTATCTTATGTGATTTCCCAATTTATGGGCGTTTGAGCCTTTTTTAATAAGTAGGCATTTGTTTGACTGAAATGTTGGCACCCTAAAAATCCTTGGTGCGCTGAAAAAGGGGAGGGGTGTGCCGCCTTAAGGATCAGGTGTTTTGATTCATCAATTAAGGGGGCTTTTGACTGAGCAAATTTTCCCCAAAGTAAAAAGACTAGGTGCTCTTTTTTTTCGGATAAAGCCTTAATCATATTATCGGTAAAGGTTTCCCAGCCTTGGCCTGTGTGTGATGTTGGCGATTTGGCTTCTACACTTAGGGTGCTGTTAAGCAGTAAGACACCTTGTTTTGCCCAAGCTTCTAAATTTCCGTGTGATGGCTTTTTAAGGCCTAAGTCTTGGTAGAGTTCCTTATAAATATTTTGAAGGCTTGGGGGGATTTTTACGCCTTTAGGTACGGAAAAACTAAGGCCCTGAGACTGTCCTGGACCATGATATGGATCTTGGCCAATAATAATGACTTTGGTTTTATCAAAGGGAGAGAGCTCAAAGGCTTTAAAAAAGTCTTGAGAAGGCGGATAAATAATTTTCCCAGCTTTTTTTTGCTCGGTTAAAAAGGCCTTTAGGGCTTTAAAATACGGCTTTTTGAATTCGGCTTTATGAAGATCCGACCAAGTAACTTTTTCAGTTTGGACCTTCATAAAGCGTAGGGTTAATTATTGTTTATCGGCTATTTTTTTCCATTCAACCAGCATTGGGGCTGCTAAGAAAATTGAAGAGTAGGTTCCGATAACGATTCCTACTGTAAGGGCTAAGACAAAGAAGAAAATAGATTCCGCTCCAAAGTACAACAAGGCGAGTAATGGTAGAAGCGTTGAAACAGAGGTGTTAAGCGAACGCCATAAAGTTTGTTGGATTGATTTTTCAACGGTGTCTTCAAAACTTTCGCCGGCTTTTTGAGTTCGAATATTTTCTCGAACCCGATCTAGAATGACAATCGTATCATTAACCGAGAAACCAAGGGTTGCGAGTAAGGCGGTAATGAAGGCTAAGTCTAATTCTACATCGAATAAGTAGCCCATTAATACAAATAAGCCTAGTACAATGATAATATCGTGTAACAGGGCGATAATGGCCACCCCTCCAAAACGCCAAGGGTTAATTGCGGCTGGTATTTTACGGAAGGCAAAAGCTACAAATAAGATAATTCCGGTTAGTGCGGCAACGATAGCCAGTATTGATTTTTGTTTAAAACTTTGACCAATGTTGGCGTCTACTTTTCGGTAGGAGGTTTGTTCAAAGGTGCCAATTTGATTTTCTAGTGCGGCACTAAGTGATTGAATTGATGTGTCAGGTAAATCTTCAATCGTAATTAAATACGTATTGTCCGTTGAGGCTTGGATGTTTACTTCTTGAGTCAGTTCTTCACGATCTGCAAAGAAAGTATCAAGGGCTTGCATGGTAGTTGGTTCGCTGAATTTTAGATCCCAGCGTGCCCCGCCCGTAAAGTCGAGACCTAAATTGAGGCCAAACATGCCAACAATTATAATACTGATGACTACCAGTGTAGCCGAGATTGAAAACCAAATTCGTCTTAGAGCCGTAATATTCATGATGTGATATTTTATAAAATGAGGCAGGAGATAGATTATTTAACTTTTTTTCGGGTTCTAATTTGAGCCCCCGTTTTTTTCTTTTTATTCTTAAAATCTTTTTCACTTAAACCAAATAAAACCGGTTTATCGATGCCTGGAATTAAGAGTAAGGCTCGAAGTAAGTTTCGAGAAACAATGACAGCCGTGAACATAGAAAGGAGGGTTCCAACAATTAAGGCAATGGCAAACCCTTTAATAACTGAACTTCCTAATGAGAAAAGAATAATACACGTAATAAGCGTAGTAAGATTAGAATCTTTAATGGCACTCCAGGCTCGTTCGAAGCCAAGATCGATCGCTTGGGTTAACGTTCGACCTTTAATCATTTCTTCCTTCATTCTTTCGAAGATCAAGATGTTTCCATCAACGGCTAAACCTATAGAAAGCGCCACCCCTGCGGCACCAGATAAACTCATTACAATTGGACCCCCTAGTGAGGCTGGCCATAGTTTTAGTAACGCGATGTAGATAAGCGCGTAAATAATTAAGGCACAAGCGGCAACTAAGCCCGGCACTCGGTACATAACAATCATAAACAGAATAGTCGCCGTGAAACCATACATGGCGGCGTTAAGACTTTTTTGTAATTGTTCAGCTCCTAACGACGCTTCTACCGTTGTTTGTCCACTAAGAATTACTGGCGCATCAATTGCCCCAAGATTTAAGCCGTCGGCTAAATCTTTGGCTGATTGGTAGGTGAAGCTGCCGCTGATTTGTGCATTTCGACCCACAATTTTTTCTTGAACCGTTGGAGTGCTGATTTTTTGTCCACCAACTTCAATAGCTAAACGACAAGCTCCACCTTCACAAGTTCGGGCGGCTAATTGTTCGGTAATGTCAGCAAACATTTCCCCCCCTTCAGGATTAAATCTTAAATCAACTAATGGTTGACCAATTTGATCATAGCCCACTCGGGCAATGTCTAATTGAGCCCCACCAAGACCCGTTTTAGTCCAGGTAATGTCTTCGGTGTCCCATGTAATTAAATCATAACTAACTCGAGTGTCTTCAACGGTTTGTTCTCCCGCTTCTTGTAGATCAGTCACCTCAATAATATGGTAGCCGAAGTCTGTTTCGACTAACTCTGGTACGAGTCCCACCGTTTCTTTATTAAATACTGCATCATTAAAGGCTGGTGCCATGCTTCCAGGAGAGAACGTTCCTAAGTCTCCACCACTTGTGGCGGTTGGTCCGGTTGAGTTGGCTTCAGCTAAAGCGGCAAAATCTCCACCATCTTTAATTTCTTGTAGAATTTTTTCGGCTTGAGCTTTAGCGGCTTCTTTCGATTCATATTTTACGTCTTCAGGCGCTCTTAGCGCGCCTGGGTAGGCAAATAAAATATGTCGTGCTGAAGCTTCGGCTTCAACTTCTTCGGTTCGGGTTTCGGCCGTTTTTTTATTTACGTGCGCTACGGCTAGAATTTCTCGAGCAAAGGGACTCCCGTTAATTTCGAGTGTTCCATCTTCACTCACCGTGAATTCTGGATCAATTCGTGTTTCTAAAATTTCTTGAACCACGCCCCCCGTTGGCGTGTTTTCTAGTTGCGTTGCTAAGTTTGAGTCGGTTAGACTACTTAGTAAGACATCATCAAAGGTTTCAAGCGTTCCGCCTAAATTTTGGGCTACTTCCGGGGCAGCGGTGTCCCAGTTGGTATTAAAGAGGTCAATCGTCATCGCTTCGGCGATTTCGACTCGCTTAGCGGCTAAGGCCGCTGGGTCTTCAGCAAAAAATTCTAAGCGGTTGTCTTGCTCGGCGTCGGCCTTGGCTTCTTCTACATTAGAAGATGGCGGCATTTGAATTAAAATATGTTGTTGAATTTCATCCCCAACTGTTATTTGTGATCGTTTAACAATAATTTCTCCAATTCCGGCTGGATTGACCCGCGCCTCAAGTGCATCTCGAACAGATTCTGCAATAGCGTTGGTGTCAACGTCATTTTCGGCTTCATCGTCTGAATTCATGGCAATGGCATCGCTTAAATCGATGCGGTAATCAAGCTCCGTGCCTCCGGCTAAATCAAGGCCTAGTGTTACCTTATATTGAGAAAGTTTTTGTGTTATAGGACTCTCTTCTCCAAAAGTATTACTAATAATGTGACTTGGTACACTGAATACGGCGGCGATGAGAGCAACAACAGAGACAAAGGCGAAACGCTGGAGTATTTGACTTTTCATAGAAATGTATTTATAATAAATTTTAAGCTATAAGCTTTAATCGGCGAGATTCTAAAAGGATTTGCTGACACGTCAAAGTTAAGTTTTATAAATATATTATTATGGACTCTGAGCGTCGTTTGAAGCCGAAAGAAATAGCGGTGAATCCTGAAGGGGTTGAAGACCTGGTATCGTCAGAAGTTTTAAATGAGGTTTCTTTAAATAGGTTAAAGACTTGTGGTGACCCTGAAGGTGCAGCGGAGATTTTTTTAGAGAATCCCGCTGCCTTTACAATGAATTCTTCTGCAGCGGTGGCTTCTAGTACAAAACTTTCAGATAAAGGGATAGCGGCGTATGCGTCTTATTTAGACCTGCTTGAAGATGAAACTTCAGTTTACCGAAAAGAGATTCTTAACATTCGTTATAAAGAACGACCTTCAAGGCAAGGCACAGATCAACACGGCAAGTCTTTTGTTCGCCAAGAACGAGTGCCGGCGAAAACGATGCAAGTGGCTGAGTTTTTGTACCCAGAAATTGGTTTTTATATTTTAAAAAAAGGGATTGAGGCAAAGGTACTTGCGCTACCATCGTGTTTATCGTTAACAAAAATAAAACCGGTTTTAAGTATTCTTTTTTCAAGAGAACTACCAGAGGCGTTTGATTTCCTGGTGCGTGATTTTGAAAAGCTTGAATTTTTAGAGACTGATATAAAAGCTTTACGTGATTATTTACAAACCTTAAATGGGAATTTACTTCGGCCCTTAATAACCGATTTAGTCGGCGAAACAGACTTAGCTACAAATATTTTTATATCGTTAGGGGCTAAGCTCGATTTATACCAGATGTTAAAACAAACTTAACGGGGTGACGGCTTCTTTGCGTGTTGGATTATTTGCTGGGAGTTTGTTTTCTTCCCAAATTTCTAGACCAAGGTCTTGGGCCTTAGCGAGCTTGCTGCCGGCTTTTTCGCCGCAAATTAAAACGTCAGCATTTCCAGAAATGGCGGACAGCATTTTACCGCCACCGCGCGTAACCATTTGTTTGATTTCGTCCCGAGAGAAGTTTTGAAAACTCCCCGTAATCACAAATTTTTTGCCACTAAAAATAGTGTCAGTCGCCGTGGTTTCGTCTGGCCAGTGTAACTCTATACCAACGGCTTCTAAATTTTTGAACAAATTTTGTGTACTATCTAGACTTAAATAATCTGTCATGGCTAGGGCTACTTTTTCGCCTACACCATCTAAGTGAATAAAATCATCTAATAATTGGCTCGCCTCTAGGTTTGTAAGAGATTAATTAAATTGTTTAATTGTAGGGGACTGCCAGTGCTCTTTAGCATAGCG
>CAJQJI010000069.1 GCA_905478675.1 Candidatus Altimarinota bacterium | reverse complement strand
CCCGTGCCCGGACCGGCCAAAACTAACACCGGGCCATAGACTTGTTCCACGGCTTGACGCTGTGCGGGGTTTAAAGTACTAATAATGTGATTTAAATCTTGTATCATGCAGAAATTCGGGCTTTTAATAACGGCGTTGTGGTTGGTTGGGTGTGCTGACTCTGAGGTTAAAACACCAGACGAAAACACGCAAATGCCAAGCGTTAATTCAACGCCACTTGATACTGCAGATTCTACGGTGGATGCGCCAATGACGCAACCATTGACGATTGGCGATCAAGAATTTTTTGTCGAAATTGCCGATACGCGCGAAGAACGAGAATTAGGACTAATGTACCGAGAATTTATGCCAGAGAATATGGGTATGTTGTTTGTGTTTGAAGAAGAAAATCCTCGTAATTTCTGGATGAAAAACACGCTTATTCCACTCGATATGATTTGGCTGGATGCGGAAAAAAACATCGTCGATATTCAAGCCGCTCAGCCGTGCAAAGTAGAAAACTGCCCGATTTATAGTGGAAAAGCCCCAGCGCAGTATGTGCTAGAGCTTAATCCTGGGGTCTTAAAAGCGGCGGTGGGAACGAAGGCTGAATTTTAGCCAGCCAGTTATTCGGTCACAAGGCTCTGCACTTCATCATAAGAAAAAGTGATTTCTTGGAGGGGGCGTAGAGTGATATCTTTACTTTCTAGTTTATCAATGAGCCATTCCACCCAGCATTGACCGTCAATGTTAAAGCTTTCTACTAATTCAGAGTAGCTGAGGTTTCGGTCAAAAAAATCAGAAGGTTTAATTCCGGTGAGTTTTAGGGCTTCATACACCAGACCTCGTGCCGTTTGGTTATGAATCGGCTCTTTCATATCATGTTCCGAAAGACCAATTCGGTCCTTTAACGTGGGGTAGCGCAAGCTAAGCGTAGCTTGAATACGTTTAAGCAAATATTTCTTATTACGGAGCGTCATAAATTCCCGAACTTCGGTGTAGTGGCGTTCGCGTTGTTTTTGTCTGGCTAGCGCCGCACCGGGGTTGGTTAAAGATTCTTTATCGACTTCTTTTAATACCCCTCCTTTTAACGATTCGGTAATTCTTTCATCAATTTCTGCCGCGAATTCATCTGGGGTTTTTTTGTCGGCGGCTCGGGCTTCTTCGTGCCCAATTTGGAGCACAAAATCGCGCACCAGTATTTTTTCGCTTGGGGCTAAGGCTTCTAAATTCGTAATTTTTTTAAGCCCAATGAGCCGGCCATCTTCGTCGTATTGAGGAATTTTAAAAACTTCGCTCGAACTTTCTTCAAGCGACCGTAAATATTTAGAGCGTAGTTGTTGTTTTAGGTTTTCATTTTCTGAAGCCGACTTTCGAGCGGCCACCATGGGCGTTTTTGGTTGCAGAGCAATCAGTTGCGCCAAGGCCGCAAAGATTCGTCCCCCAATTTTTTCGGCTTCTTGGTTCCAACCTTGGCTGGATGGCGCTATGAATTCAGTGCTAAAGAGTTCAGAATTATTTTGGGCCGATTGTTGGTCGCAAATGGTACGCCCCATAATAGTGCCTTTGTTGGGGACGAGTTTTGCAGTCTTAATATTCTTTTTTTTATCCACTTGTTTAACCATCACCGGCTGGCCTTGCGGATTAAAAGCGAAGGTTAGGTAGCCAGGGGTGTCTGATAATTTGGCAAATAGGCCCGCGTCTCGAAGCGACTGTAATAGATCCGAAACGCCTTCAATTTCCCCTTTAATAAGCGCGTTCCAGATTTTTTCTCGTTCCCAAATAAAATGTTGGTCTTCGCCGTCGTAATTATTGGCGTGTCCTTGCCATTGCGTAGGCGAAAAACCACGGAAAAAACGTAAAGCCTCCTCTAAATTATTTTTTATTTCGGTGCGTGATGACCAAAAATTTTGAATTTCAAGTTGATCTGCATCTACCTCTGCCTGCGTGTTAATTTTGGCTTCGGTGTCAGTGGCGGTTTCATCTTCAAACAGTAAATCCACCAGTAAACCACATAAATCGTCCGATAAGGGGTGTTGAAGGTCGTTCGCACAAAAACATTGAGACGCTTCGGCATCGATTATTAAAGTGCGTTCTCGCCATTTGTCGGCAATAGTCCGACGTTCTGCTAGTTCAAAGAGGTTATGCTCATTTAAAAAGCGAAGGATTTTGGCTATTTTAAAACTCACATTTTGAGTGTCTGTGGCTCGACGAATTTCACTGATACAAAGGGGTAAAAAAGATTTTTTCAATCTTTCATCGCTCAGCACTTCTAACAGTAAAAGGGCTAAATTTTCGCCTTCTCTGGATTCCTGTAAGGGGGCGTTTTGTTCGCGAGGGACATCATCGAAATCTAGCAGCGCTTCCTCTTCAACTGGGGGGACGACTATCTCAGGCTCAATGGTCACCGTCTTTTTCTCGGGGATATTTTTAGGGATCGGTTTAATTTGTGGGGTGGTGTTCTTCGTTTCGCAATAAGCGGTTTCTGGAACCGCGCTCAATGCCGCTTGGCTTTGCAGCGCTTGCTCTTGATCGCACCAAAAGGCGGTAATTTCAAATTTTTTACTTTCTTTTTTTAGCGCTATGTCGACCGGGTCTGAAAAGCAGTAAAACTTAGGATTTCGTCGGTTTCCACCATTCGTCTTTTCCCATAAAACAACGTGTAAATAGTATCCGTCTTGGGGGCACACGTCGTTGAGTTCAATCGTATTGCCTTCTATTTGGTATGAAAGTGAAGCGGGAGAACCAAATTTAATTTCAGGTTTTTCAATAATAGGGCTTACCCTTTCGAAGGTTTCCTCCGCTCTTTTTTGAACCAACTTCTTTTTCGGGGTGTTTTTTTCCGCTTTAGTTGGGGGGAGTAATTTTTCAAAAGCAGCGGGATGGTCTTTCCAAAAATCACGGCAGAGGGCTAAAAAATTTTCTTTATCCGTGACGGTGTCTAATTGGTGTTTTAGGTAGAATTTCCAAATCTCGGTAAAACAGGGGGGCATAATAAGCAGTTGGCTTAAATTAATATTGGATTGTTGGTGATTCCAGAGCCAATAATTAAGACTGTTGATAAAAAAATCAGGATTAGCTTCGATGGCCTTTTTAATTGGAACATTTTTAGAAGCGAAGGCGAGCGCGAATAATTTTTCTGGAGACTGTACGGTTTCTGATTCCGTTAGTTCTCGTGAAAGGTGTTGTTCAACGCCTTTGCAAAGAGCCTGAAAAGAAGCTTTTGGTGGCGTTGGGTATTCGAATAAAAACTCCGAGGCGTCTTTATCAACGCCAAAAGGAAAATAATGAAGGGCAGCCCCCAGTGGGGAGTCTAGCATTGTTTTGGCTTGTGTTTCTCGGTGGCGAGCTCTTTCATCGGCTTTAGATAGGCCTCTTGTCATTATGGGGCGTTGGGCTTCATGAAAGAAATTATTTCGCAGTTCTAGGGCTAGTAAAATGAGCGGGCTATGGTCCTGAGTATTAATTTCTGTGAACCCCGCTAAGGTATGGTTTTTAGCGGCTAAAGAGGTGTTTTTTAATATTTTGGCGACTCTTGTTTCCGGCGTTTGCATTGGTTTGAAGAGGCTTACCGAAGGCGTAGTAGTGTTAAGCGCTTCTAGTTCTTCTTTTAAGACTTGCGCTTCAGCCCAAACCAGCGGTAAGTTGTCGTTAATATTTAAAATTTCCGTTACGGCTTCGGGGCTAAAAAGAGTAAAATCGGACTCTGGTAAAGATTTATTCATCTTCTATAATTTAAATGTTTTTAAGAAAAAGCAAATACGGTTTTAAGTGATTTTAAGAAGCGGTCTTTTTGACAAAAACCGTTCGTCTCTCTACTTTAAAGGCGATGAAACTGTCAGTAGTCGTAGTCGTGAATCCCACTTAACTTGAAGGCGAGACTTCGAACTCTTTTAACTCGCCTAAACGGTGAGTTTTTTTTAAACTAAAATCACTATGGAAAAAGCCTATAATCATTTGAATTCAGAAGCCGAAATTTATAAAGCTTGGGAAGCCTCTGGGGCCATGCGCGCGGATGAAACGTCCGACAAGCCACCGTTTACGATTCCGTTACCGCCGCCGAATGTGACGGGCGAATTACACCTTGGGCACGCGGCCATGCTGGCCATTCAAGATATTCTAACCCGCTACAAAAAAATGCAGGGGCATGAAGTTTTGTGGTTACCGGGAACCGACCACGCCGCCATTGCGACGGAAAATGTAGTGATTAAACATCACGGCAAAAAATCGCGTGAAGAGTGGCCAAGCCGAGAAGATTTTATGGTCGACGCTAAAGCCTTTGCCGACGAAAAACACGACAACATTGTGAACCAAATGAAACGGATGGGCTCGTGGCTCGATTGGAGTCGTGAAGCATATACCTTTGATGAACCACGAAACTTTGCCGTAAATCGAATTTTTAAAGATTTATATAAAGATGGCTTGATTGAACGGGGGTATCGTTTAATTAACTGGAGTGTGGGGGCGCAATCAGTGTTATCCGACGATGAGCTGGAATATGAGGACGTAAAAGAGCCATTTTACTACATTAAATGTGGCAAGTTTATTATGGGAACCGTGCGCCCCGAAACGAAGTGTGCCGATTCACCGTTGATTGTGCATCCAGACGAAGACTACGTAGAAATTACGAGTGACGAATTACGAATGACGAATGATGACAGTTTAATCGTCATTAAGCGCTTATGGGACGATAAAGAAAAATTCTTTAAAACCCTTAATTTCTTAGACCCAGAAGCGGATTATAAAGTTTTAAGTACTACCAAGGGGGCGGACTTAGTGGGGCAAAAATTTACGGCCGAAACCTATGCCGGACCGCGTGACTTCTTTGTTATTGCCGACACCGTGATCGACCCAGAAAAAGGGTCTGGCGCCATGACCATTTCGGCTTCGCATTCAGCTGATGATTACGATTTAGCCAAACGTTTAGGGTTAACCGATTTCTTTATTCAAAAAATAGATTTTGAGGGGAATATGACCGACGTGGCCGGACCAGTGGCCGGTATGTTTGTTAAAAAAGCCCGCAACGTTTCTGGAAAATTAATGGAAGAAAAAGGTTTATTAGTCGGGAAAGACGATAACTACGAACACCGGGTACCGCTTTGTTACCGGTCAAACTGTGTGGTAGAACCAATGATTTCTCCGCAGTGGTTTATTATGGTGGAAAAGGAATACACGCATCCGGTGGATGGAAAAACCACGCTTAAAGCGCAAATGCAAGCGGCGGTTCGTGGGTTTGAAGGCGAAGATCCAGCGGTACAAATTATCCCAGAGCGATTTAACAAAGAATACTTTAGATGGATTGATAACCTGCAAGATTGGTGTATTTCACGTCAAATATGGTGGGGACACCGTATACCGGTGTGGTATGACGAACAGCAAAACATTCATTTAGCCGAAGAACAAGAAATTATTTTTGCTCGGCACGGTGAAAGTGAAGGCAACCGAGACGGGAAAGTGCAAGGTCAGGATGATCCGTTGACCGAAAAAGGTCGAGCGCATGCTGAAGACATGGTCGACGTGTTAAAAAGCGAAAACGTGGGCGTAATTGTGACGGGCACTTCGGCTCGTAATACCGAAACCGCCGATATTATGGCGGCCGGTTTAGGGGTAGAAGTGGTGCATATTGAAGAATTAAGTTCGTACGACACAAAAGAAGTGGCGGGGATGACGATTGATGATATTGGTCGCGTGGCGGCGATCAAATACTGCAAAGAAAATGGTAAAGGCGAAGATTTTGACGCTTTTGTCGCTCGCTTAAAAGTAGGACTAGAAAAACTAAAAAAAGTACGCTCAAACGGGAAAATTGTGTTTGTCACTAACCGTTCAATTTATTCGGTTTTACAGGTTCTGCGTGACGGTGGGGCTACCGATGAAATTTTTGAAAAACGTTCTAAAAACTCGCATTTACCACATGGTATTATTGATCGTTGGTCAATTTTCCAAGCCCCAGAAGGCGAAAACTTACGCCAAGACGAAGACACCCTCGATACCTGGTTTAGTTCGGCGTTATGGCCCTTTTCAACCTTGGGGTGGCCAGACGAAAACGCGCCAGATTTTCAGAAGTTTTATAACAATGCCGTTAATGGCCAAGGGACTGATGTGCTAGAAACCGGCTGGGATATTTTATTCTTTTGGGTCGCCCGGATGATTATGTTTGGTCGTTATGCGACTAATAAATTTCCGTTTCATACGGTGTATTTACACGGCATGGTGACCGACGAACACGGTAAAAAAATGTCGAAATCAAAAGGGAATGGCATCAATCCAATCGAGATGATTGAGGAATTTGGGGCCGATCCAGTGCGTCTCGCGCTCGTGATTGGTTCTACGCCAGGACAAAAAATTCCAATCGGCGCCAATAAAATTAAAGGCTACCGTAACTTTGTGAATAAATTGTGGAACGCGACTCGATTTGTGGGCATGCAAAGTGCCGATCCTGAGACCGGTCTCTGCAAACGAGCAATTCCAACGAGACCGGTCTCGGATAATCTAAGCCTGACCGATCAATGGATTCTGTCTCGTTTAAGCACGGTGGCCGCCGAAGTAAAAACATCACTTGAGGCGTATGATATTTCTACTGCGGGTGATAAAATATATCACTTTGTGTGGGGTGAGTTTTGTGATTGGTACTTAGAGGCTTCAAAAGTAGAACCTAATTTAGAAGTACTACGGTACACGTTAGCCGAAATTCTAAAATTAACGCATCCACTATGCCCTTTTATTACCCAACAGTGTTGGCAAGAACTCTTCTCCGATAGCTTGATTATTGAAGAGTCATTCCCAGCGGCTTCGTTTGTAAACGAAAGTGCGGTGGCTCAGTTCTCTACAGTCCAAAATATTGTAGGCGCTATTCGAACCATGCGGGCAGAGAAAAATTTAAATCCTAAAGATAAAGTTGCGGCCGGTATCAAAACCGATGAAGCGCATGTTAAAGCGGCCGCAGAGTTAATTAAGGTTTTAGGAAATTTATCGGCCCTAGAAGTTAGCGCTAGTGCTAAAACACCCGACAATAGTGCCACCACACTAGTCGATAATTTAGAAATTTTTGTAGATATTCCGTTTGATGAAGCGGCAGAGACAGCTCGAATTGCAAAGCTTAAAGCCGAACTTGAGAAAAAAATCGCCGGCCTAAAAGGCCGACTCAGTAATCCTAGTTATACTGAAAAAGCACCTCCAGCCCTTGTTGCCCAGACAAAAGCCCAATTAGAGCAAGCTGAGTCAGAGCTGCAAAAACTCAATTAAACTGTATCTAACCTGCGTTTACGGTGGCTTGGCAACCGTAAACGCTTTTACCAGAGCGCAGAACGTTTTAAAATAAACTTAATGAAACGGGGACTCTTTATTGGATTATTGATTGGATTGTTGAGTGCTTCTTTAGCGAAGGCGGCGATTAATAATATTGATTTTATTCCGTCTAAGTCACCGGGAAGTGCGATGTCGGCCCTTGAATTTAACACAATTGTAAACACCTTGGTCGGGATTGATCGTGACGATAAAAATACCAGTTTACTCGATGATGATACCTATGGAATTGGGATTGCCGATGGCTATTCACCGACAGAAAAGTTAGAGGTAAATGGAAATATTAAAGCGGCAGCTTTTATTGGCGATGGTTCGCTGCTTACGAATGTGAGTGCGAGTAGCTTATGGACAGAAAGTGGTGGAAATATAAATTTTGGAACCGGTAATGTGGGCGTTGGCGATGCTTCGCCGGAAGAAGCTTTAACCGTAGCGGGAATTGTAAAAGCCACGAACTTTATGTATTCAGATGGAACACTGGTTTCCGCTGGCGGCGGCGGGGGTAGTGGCGAGTGGGAGGTTAATGGTTCAAATATTTATCGAGCGGCTGGTTACGTTGGGATTGGTGTGCCCGTCCCAACTCAAACCTTGGATATTGCGGGGCCATTACGCGGACGAAGTGTTATTACGGCGGCCGATCCGTGGGATGGAACGGGCGTTCAAATTGGAGGGAATTTACTCGGCTGGCCAAATCAAGGCGGAACTAATGATGCCGATTCGGTAAATGGCGCACCTGATTTATGGTTAACCGCTAGTAACCAAGTGTATGTCCGCAGTCCGGGAGGCTTAAATGTGAATCAAAAAGTATCTTCCCCTTCTTACTGTGATGAAAATGGTTTAAACTGTTTTGGGACACCACGAATTGATCTTTATAAAATCACGACTCAAACTTCAGGACTAACCGAAACCGCTGATGCAGCTTGTCAGGCTAGCGGTTATCAGGGGTATTGGGGCGGCATGAATCAAAACGGAAGTGAAATTATTCTGTGTTACGTTATTTCAGGGATTCCTATTTTTCTCAATTATTAAATATGCAAGTTAAACATCTTTTGTTGTTAGTCGTTTTAATCTTGATGATCCCGCCGGGGTTCTATTATTTAATGAATTCAACGTCAAAAACAGAAACGGAAGTCCCCTTTGAGTATGAAGTAGTACAAACGGGCCCTGAAAGTATTTCCGTTAAAATATCGGAAACAGAAACGTCGATGGAGTCGCCTTATTACGACCAATTTGTAGAAAAAATTAAAAGCACGCCAAC
>CAJQJI010000068.1 GCA_905478675.1 Candidatus Altimarinota bacterium | reverse complement strand
TTACAAGTGTTGGTGGGGCCGCCGCTAAAGCCAAGCCAGCCGCTAAAAAAGAAGAACCTAAAGCGGAAAAGCCAGCAGAAAAAAAGGCCGCTCCAGCTAAAAAAGCACCGGCTAAAAAACCAGCCGCTAAGAAGCCAGCCGCTAAAAAAGACGACAAGTAAGCAAAAACATTTAGATTTTAAATTGAATTGTCTGTATAATGCAGTCGATTAACTAAAGATCCTCTGATAACCAGGTTAATCAGAGGATCATTTTATAATAAAAAAAGCATGTCAGACCAAGCTCAACCTCCAGTGCCACCACAAGATCCAAACGCGTCTCAACCAGTGCCAGCGCCTAATGCAGCCGCACAGACACCGGTTCCAGCGACTCAACAAGATGATGCAGCCGGAAGACAAGGGCAATTATCTCCACGAGACGGGCATTTGTTTGTTATTCCACCGCATCCAAATACACAGTTTGATGAAGAAAATTTTTTAACCTTACTAGAAGGTTCGATTTCTTTAACGATAGAAGAGAAAAAACGAGTGATTGAAGCCATTCCTCGTCTTTCTATTGAACAAATCAATGAGTTGATTTCAATTTTTCAAGAAGAGAAACAAAAATTCGCAGAGCTTGAAAACGAATTTGCCGATGATGTGGCTAAATTGAAAGCGGAACGAGAAAAAGAAATTGCCGTAACCGAGATGAAACAAGAAGAACAAGGTGAAGATGAAGCCGCTAAGGCAGAAGCTGAAGCGCTAAAAAAACAACTTGGTTTGTAGGTTTTAATTCTAATATTAAAGCTTAAATGCTGCCCGATGGGGCGGCTTTTTTGAAAGAAGTAAAAATAATCTGCGTAATTAAGAGTGATACTTAATCACTTATCAAGATGTTAAAAACTTTATCGGTAGCCGGATTCGCCCTAAGCAGTGTATTAACTATGAATGGAGCTCAAGCCGCTTCCGAGTTAGAGGCGCAAGAGCAAGCAGATCTATTGTTTATGCGAGAAGAAGAACAATTAGCTCGAGATGTTTATTTAACGCTCGCCGATCAATGGGGAATTCGAGTATTTAGTAATATTGCTCGTAGTGAGCAGCGTCATATGGATTCAGTCGGAAACCTATTAGATTTTTATGATTTAGAAGATCCTCTGGAGGGGGGCGTGGAAGTTGGTGTTTTTGAAAATGAAGATCTCCAAGTACTTTATAATCAACTTGTCGATCAGGGAAGTGTTTCTCAGGAAGCCGCTTTACTCGTGGGAAAACAAATTGAAGAACTCGATATAGAAGATTTAAATCAAGCCTTAGAAGATACGGATGAAACCAAAATTCAACAAGTTTATAACAATTTACTTACGGCTTCAGAAAAGCATTTAAGGGCTTTCAACCGTCAGTTAGGAAGTGATGAAGATGACGCCGTTGTAGTCGCCAGTAGTAATGCTGACTCACAAACCAGACGTCGTCGTAGTGGTCGAGGTTTTGGGCGGCAGTGGTAGAGAAAAGCTAAAAATATCAAATATAAAAAAACCGCTCAAGTGAGCGGTTTTTTATAAGTCTCAAAGTGAGAGAAAAAATTAAGCAAGTTCTACAGTCGCACCAGCGTCTTCGAATTTCTTTTTCATTTCTTCAGCTTCGTCTTTTTTAACGTTTTCTTTAATCGTTCCGCCGTTATCAGCTAAACCTTTAGCTTCACCAAGACCAAGTCCTGTGATTTCTCGGATAACTTTAATGACCGCGATTTTTTGTCCTCCTGCGTCTTTTAGTTCAACGTTGAATGAAGATTTAGCTTCTTCTTCAGCCGCTGGAGCCGCACCTGCAGCCGCTGGAGCAGCAGCAACAGCAGCGCTGATACCGTATTTTTCTTTGAAGTAAGTAGCGACGTTGTTTGCTTCGATTACGGTTAGTTTCTCGATTGAGTCAACTACCGCTTGTTCTCCTTTTGAGAGTTCCACAGTTACAGTGTTTTCTTCTGACATAGTAATAAATGAGTTAATAATAAATTATGAAGCTTTTGAGAAAGACTCAGCTTCTTTAAGGGCAGCAAGAATACCTTGCATACCATGAGTAAGACCAGCGTGGATGCCAGTAACTCCGTGATTTAGGGCGCCTACGATAGCTCCAAGAGATTCTTCTCGTGATGGAGTATCGGCAAGAACCGCTGTTTTTGAAGCGTCTAAAAATTTTCCTTCAAATACCGCCCCTGCAAAATCAAATTTGCTGGTTTTAGTGGCTTTATCGAAATGTTCTTTTTTCAACGCTTTAATGGCGGCTGCTGGGGCAATTTCATCATCTTGAGAAACGATGATCGCCACAGATCCGTCTAATTGTTCTGAGTCAAACTCAGCCAGTCCTGCATTTTTAGCCGCAAGTGACATCAATGTTTTTTTCAAAACACTGTAGGTCATGCCTTTAGCACGCAAGTCTCGTCGAGCTTGTTGAACATCCATTACGGTGGCTCCATCAAATTGGATGAACGCTACCCCTTTGGCATCTTTAAGCTTAGTTTCAAGCTCTGTAAGTTGATATTGTTTTTTGGCTCTGGAAGTTGCCATATTCAATTTTTTTTAGGTTGAAGTTTATAATAAAATAAACCTTTGATGCATTATCAATGGCTCTCGAGATAAAGCGACCTAAAGGGTGAATTCCAGGCTCTAGAGCTGTTTGGCTCTGAGCGCTAAAGATTGGAATCTTCTACCTTCTTTCATCTCGGCGGGACTTAATTGGCTTGCGCCATGCCTGCGGTCTTTGATAAAGCTTCAGGAATTTAGCGGTATTTCTAAGGCTGTCAAAGGTTTTCTACTAAACTTAAAGCGCCAATCATCCCCGCCGTGGTTAAGGTTTCTGGTTTTAATAAATATTCTCGCGCGGCTTTTAAGCTCGGTAGCTTTAGTACTTCTATTTGTTCCGCGGGTTCTAAGTTCGTCTGAGCGGTCAGTTTGGCGTCTTTAGCTAAAAAATAATGGTATTTCATACGGCTCCCTGTCGGGTTGCTAAAGACTGTTTTTAAATGGATAAATTCCTCTGCGGTATAGCCAGTTTCTTCTTGTAGTTCGCGTGCGGCCGCTTGAGCCGGAGTTTCGCCTTCATCGACCATACCCGCACAAAACTCGGTGACAATTTCGCCCCCGCCATGCTTGTATTGTTGCTGTAAAACAACTGAACCATCGGTCATAATGGGGATGACAATTACGGCATCGCTACTGAGCGATACAAACCAATCGGCGGTTGAACCATTAGGGAGCTCGACTAATTGTTTTTCTATGCAGCAAAATGGAGAATTAACGAGTCGCTCTTTCTTTAAAATTTTAAAGGGTTTCATAAATTTAAAAGGGTAATATTGAGTTGTAAGAACGTCGCAAAACTAACCCATAAAAAATAGGGGATTTGAGCATAAGCAATCCATTTATAGTGCGGCCAAATAACTTTCATAATCCAAATTAAGCTGCCCCAAACGATTAAAATATCTAGGAAGGCTAGATAGTTATTTTGTAGTCCAAATTGCAGCGGCGTAAAGGCGGCATTTGAGATAAGGTTGATGACAAACGGCAGTGCGACGATTTTAGGGATTTTGCCTTTGTATATTTTATAGAACACCCAACCAAAGGTGATAAAAATAATCGTGTAAAGGACACTCCAAACAGGACCAAAAAGCCAGGATGGAGGCGCCCATTCTGGTTGAATGTAACTTTGGTACTGGCTGGCTTCGTTGAAATCCATTTTTTAAAAAAAGTTAGAAAATCCAATGACAGTTGTATTTTGCCCTTTTGGAAACGCTTTGTCACGTCTCCAGCTGGCTAACTGAAAATCTTCATAGGTCGACCGTTCGTCAAATAGAGCCTGCTCGGGTAGTAAATATTGCAGGCATTTTTTGAATTCAAACTCAATCGTGTTGTTTTTAATCGTAAAAAATTGATCTCCAAATTTAGCTTCAAGCTGGGCATAACACTCATCTTTTTGAATTTCAAAACGGGGAAGCAAGGGGCCGACCCAGACTTTTATCTGGGGAGGATTTTGCTTTTCCTTTTGGGATGAGTTCGAACTAAGTTCGAACTTAAAAACAGAAAGAAGGTTTTCAACCGCTCCATTAATCACGCCGCGCCAGCCAGCGTGAACGATTCCAAATTTTGTATCGCTCCAGACACAAACCGCCGCACAGTCGGCCGTTTTAACGCCGAGTAAAAATTCAGGATGGCTGGTCCAAAGCCCATCACACCGGCTTAAATCTTCTTGCCCCGTTTTAATTTCTAAAATGGTGGGGCTATGTGTTTGCTGTGGCCAAATTAAATTTGGCGGTAAAGTCGCTCCAGGTTTGTAGGTTAAAACTTTTATAGTTTTGCAAGGCAGAGATGTTTGAATTTTGGTTTTATCCTTCATGCAAATTTATTATACTGATATTAACTAATTTGCCTGCTATGAAATTTTATCATTACCCGCATTGCCCTTTTTGCCAACGTGTTCGTTTAGTTCTAAAAGCTAAAGGGATTACGTATCAAGATATACCGTTAAGTTATGCAGACGTAAAAACACCAACCGATTTAATTGGGTCCAAAATGTTACCAATTATCGACTTTGCCGATGGCACCGTAATGGGGGAAAGTTTAGATTTAATTAAAGAGTTAGAAAAAAGATTTCCAGAGCCATCTTTAACTCATAATTGGATTGAGCCAGATTTAGATTGGGCGAGCAATATCATAACTAGAGCCCCTAAGTTTTGGGACATAGTGCTGCCTTATTATTTAGATGAATATGAAGGCTCGCCTGAATTTGATGAAGCGGGGATTCAGTACTTTAAAGAAGGAAAAGAGGCGAAACGTGGCAAAACTTTTGAAGAACTCAAAGCAGATGCCCCAGCGATGTATAACCAGAATTTGGTCATTATTTTAGCGGAAATTGTGAGTCGAGTTGAAGGCGGTTGGATTGGCCAGCAATTTAGTATGGCCGATTGTGTGTTGGCGTCTGATTTAAGTGGTTTGCGTTCGGTGAAGGGGATTGAAATTCCACCGCAAATTATTAGCTACATTGAAAAAGTGGAAAATCAATGTGGGGAAGATTTAATCGATTGGTAGCGCTCGCCCTATCGCACTATTTTTAAGGTTGCTTTGCGTGTATCGGCGACCGCTTTTGGGGCAGAAAGTAAGTATTGTTTTAGGTGTCTTAGAAAAACACGTTCGTAGGTAGAGGGGGGCGTGTCCCGGCTAGCAAGCGAGTTTGTAATCTCTGTCACACGTAGAATAAGTGTTTGTACGTCCTCTGCGGATTTATGGCTTAAAGCCTGCGCTAAGAAGGCTGGCGTTTGTTTATCATCACTCCAAATAGCTTCTATTTCCAGTTGTGAAACGAGCTCCTTTTCTTCGGAAGAAACACGCTCTATAACTTGATTTAAGTAGCGGCCGTTTTCGGTATTCTTGGCCACTTCAATAGTTTCAGTGCTAAGTATTTGTTGTGGGTGAGAAGGGATAGTAGAAAGTTGCATAGACGCTTTAAATTTAAGGAGGGCAGTTTTTTTAGGGTTTTGCCGCTGGAGTGCAAGTTTTAATTTTGGTGCGGATGATTTTTTTTAGGTGTTTAGCTTTTTTTCTAAAGTCTGGATTAATGACGAGCTCTATAAAATAAAGAACTCTGAATTTTTCTTTTTCGAGCGTTATGATTTCTGTTATTTGTGTTTGCAAACTTCTTTTGAGTGATTCGGGCGCGGTGTCACGACCGTGTTGTGGTGTCGCGTTGTACGAATCTACCAATAATTGCAATTCTTCATGACTCAGGCTTTCAATAAGCGTTAATAAAACTTCTACATTCGTTAAATAGCCCGCTTGAATAAACTCTCTGAGCATGACTTGTTGCAGTTCCATCCTTCCTCGAGAAAGAATGAAACTTTGCTTCAGAAAATGAACTGCATTTTCGCGAGTTATAGCTTGGCCTATAGACCATTTTTCAATGTTCTGTGGCACTTTTTGGGCTTCAAAAGAATCAAAGGCCGAGGGGCGTAATTTCATCTAATTGAGGGTATCTGAATTAATAGGTCGCTCGATTCTATCGGCGAGCCAATACATTAGATCTTGCATTACCGGAATCGGATGCTTGTCAATAAACGGCGATTGAACCATCGCTTCTCGCGCAGGGCATTTTCTGTTAGATTGAGCACGACTTTGCGCTAAAAAAGCTTTAGCTTTGGCTGAAAAAACCAGTTGATCTTGGCTTTCATTTAACTCAATGGGGTCTAATGACGCCCACGTAGTAGCTTGAGGGAATTTTTCTATTTGCACTGTTGAAGGGACTAAAACCATATTCGTAGAGTTTCGTATGATCTGGGCCACTTGGGCTGGATCGTTTATTTGATTCCAAAGAAAGATTCTATCAGCATAGTTAAGAATTCTGGATTTTATGGTGTTAATTCCAGCGTTGAACACCCGTTCTTCTGGCGCCAATAAGGTGACTCCTCTAGCGTTAGTAAGGCTGTGAGGACAACCTTTAAATAAACGTGCTAACTCTGCGCCGGTTGGGGTTAAAGTGTCATCTTCATCTAAAATAGTGTCTTTCCAGACATCCGTAACGGCGTCTCTAATATAAAGTAGTTCTAGAGCGCTTGGAAAATCTTCTAAACACTTGTGAATCCGAGTTGAGGTTGAGTTTGTTAAGCTTGATAAGATGTCACGATCAATCAGGTCGTCGAGTTCCTCCCGATGAGGGATAATTTCTGTTTCCCAAAAGTGGCTAAAGGTAGAACTTAGATGATGATTTCTTTCCGTTCTTAAGGCTGAGATTCTATCGCTCATGGTCTAATTGATATAAAGGATTGATTCCTCTTTCGACGTTATAGCCGACAAATCGAGTTAAATTTTCGTAGCCTGGTGGTTGGTAATCCAGCGTAGCCAGGCTACCGTTAATATTTTGCAGAGGGACCGGCGCGGTAAAGGTGCCCGCTAGTGCACTATCATGCGCCAGCATCGTGTTGGCTAAATCGCGCCAGGTTTCGCCCACCGAGAAGATAGCCACACTTCCCGGTTTAAGCGCGCCACCGTTAGTATTCCCAGCCCAGAGTAAAACCGTAGCGTTAGGCGTATACCCGACCACGATGTCATCAACGGGCATCACTTCGCCATACACTCTTTTAGAAGAAGTACCGGTTTTAACCGCCATTGGTTGAGCTGTGGCAATCAATTTATTCCAACTTTCAGGGCGGGCACTTTCATCACTTAAAATTTCTGAAATAAAATAATTGGTGGTTTGGTTGGTGCGACGGGTAATTTTTACTTGGCACGGGTGTGATACTTTTTCGCCATCAAAGGTGGTGATGCTTAAAATTGGGCATAAATCTTTTTTCTCGTTACTGCCAAGAGTGGCGTAGGCATTGGCTAAATCCGCTATTTTTACGGGGGCGGTTCCAAGGGCTAAAGTCCAACCGAAAAAATGGTTGGGGTAGCTTTCGCTAATATCAAACCCAAAACGTTCGTCTAAATAGTTTTTAACCACGGTTTCACCGCCAGCCAAAAGTAAGGCCTTAGCGGCTGGTATATTTCTAGAATAAGCCAGGGCCTGTTTCATTCTAATGCCGCCTAAAAAGTGACCATCAGAATTACTTAAACGAAAGGCATCGTTCTTAAACCAGGTGACCGAATCATAAAATATGGTAGGTGGCTGGTAGCCTTCATCAATCGCGGCCGAATAAATAAACGGTTTTATGGCTGATCCTGTTTGTCGGCGTGATTGCAACATATCAACTTGCCCTTCAATTTGCTGGTTCCAATAGTCTTTTGAGCCAATCCATACTAGTGGGCCGCGGGTTTTGTGATCGACGACAATCGTGGCAACGTTTGAGATCCAATGGTCAGCAAGTAGTGCGTCACTTTGCTGTTGAATTTGAGTTAAAAATTTTTGTTGAAGATTTTTATCAAGCGTCGTTTTAATAATCACGCCGTCACCCATTTCGGCTGTCGTTAAGTCATTTTCTGCCATAAAATTTTCCAGATAGAATCTGAAATGTTGGAAGTCATCGTTCACCCAAGATTTATTTTGAGGCAGTTCGATGTCTCGTAAATCAACCCAAACTTGATGCGCTTCTTCGGCACTCCAGTTTAAATTTTCGCCAACGGCAAATAAAAGCGATTCGACGCGCGAAAAATCGTAGTTTAAATCTTTAAACGGACTGCAGGTGTCTTCTACAAACTCAATTGGACATTGCCCCAGCCAAGTTTGAATTTCTGTTTTTCGGGCCAAGCGTACCGGATCTTTGGGCAAGACGGCCAACACTAAGCTTTCAGAGGCTGTCAGGTCAGCTGTTTTTTTGTTGAAATATTCTTCTGCGGCTACGGCCACGCCGTTGGTTCGTGGTCCGTAGGGAACCGTATTGAGGTACATTTCTAAGATTTCGCTTTTGCTATAGCGCGTTTCAATACCTAACGCGATAAACATCTCTTTCAGTTTTCTTTCGTAGCTTCGTTCGTCGTTCAAAAAGACTTTCCGGGCTAATTGTTGGGTAATAGTCGAGCCGCCTTGGGTAATCCCTCCAGCTTGAAAATTTTGCCAGGCCGCTCGCCCAATACCTTTTATATCCACTCCAAAATGGGAGTAAAAGCGTTTATCTTCCGCCATAATAGTCGCGAGTTGTAGAGTTAAAGGGATATCTTCTAAATCAACCCATTCACGGTTTTCTTGCTCAAAATTACGATATAATTCTTCACCGTTCTTATCGGTAATAATTACCGAAAATTCTAAGCTTTCCAGGTTTAGATTTTGCCCTCGTTCGAAGTCGGCTTTACCCCATTCCCAGAGGGATTCGGCCGCGCCTGTGCCAGCGCCAATTAGGGCACAAAATAAGCAGAAAAAAAACTTCCTCATAGTTTATTTATAAAATTATAATAAAATTTGTCAAACATCTAGTATAGGGCTTTACTTCGGGCTAAAACTTGCTTGAAAGTAATAAATTAGATAACTTGAGTAATGACTCTTATTTTTTTACCCATTATTTTATGTTAAACGATTTCAAAAACTTCCTTATTAAAGGTAATGCGGTGGATATGGCGGTTGGTTTTATTTTCGGGGCGGCTTTTGCTACCGTGGTAAAATCACTCGTATCAAACGTTGTAATGCCACCACTTGGTTTGCTGGCAGCTGGTATCGATTTTGCAAACTTAAGTTACACG
>CAJQJI010000067.1 GCA_905478675.1 Candidatus Altimarinota bacterium | reverse complement strand
GGCCGCGATAGTTTTGAGTACTTGAGCTTTGTTTTTTGTCATTTTGCACCGGTTAAGCGGTACAAAATTAGCGGTTTAAATTTGTAAGTCAAAGTGAATATTTATTCAGCAGAGGCTTCTTGGGTTGGAATCACCGCCGCTAGGGCCAAAATATTGGCAACTTTACCTTGGATCTCTATGGTTTTTAAATCTTGAAATAATAAGCCGGGGCGAGTGAGGTGCTCTGAAAACTTAGGCAGTACAAAACGTCTATCTTTTTTGATTTGTAAATCGTATTTTTGCAGGGTGAATTGTCGGAAGACGCTAGCGACAATATCAGATTCATGCTGAATAGGAATGGGCATTTTAGGCATGATAACCCCAAGTGTTCTGGCCGAAAAATTTTCAGCTGATCCTAAAACCTCATTTAAAATCTCTTGGTCTTTGTTTGATAAAACCGCCGCAATATCGACCATTTCGCCTAATTTGTCTGGGTCGACAAGTAATTCTAATTCCGTGTCTTCGGCTTCTGTTTTTAATTTCGCGCCCAAAGAGACACGACCTTTATTATCAATTCGGTAGAGATGTTGGGATAAACTCATTATTTACTTATTATCATTAAATATAAAAAAGTCAATTAATGGTAATTGATTCAAATCTCTTTAAAGTAGGGCTGTATGATAATCATAGGGATTGATCCAGGCTACGAGCGTTGTGGGTTTGCGGTGTTGCAGCAAGTCGGTAACCAAAGCAAGTTACTGACTTTTGGAACGATTCGAACCAAAGCGCAGACAGATTTTTTAGCGCGCCAAACTGAGATTGCGGAGGATTTTACAGCTTTAATGACGCGTTATAAGCCAGACAAACTGGCTATTGAAGACTTGTTTTTTGCGCAAAATGTAACGACCGGACTAAAAGTCGCCCAAATAAGAGGCGTTTTAACGCACCTCGCGTATAAAGCCGGTTTAAGCGTAGTTGAACCGAAACCAACCGAAGTAAAAAAATTTTTTTGTGGTGATGGGCACGCCGATAAAAAGGCCATGCAGCAAATGGCCCAGGTGACTTTTAATCTACAAAATTCCCCTAAAATTGATGACGCCGCCGATGCGATCGCCATGGCCTATTACGGCGCGCTCGTACAAGCCTAAACCAGAGGTTTAAAAACTAGTCAAAAGCCTTGTTTTAAGGTATAATAGACCAATGCCTGAGGAAGAAGAAAAACAGGAAACAGCCGATAAAAAATCGCAGATTACGCCCGCAGAGGCGGAAAAGCGGGTCAGTACGGCTGTGGCTGAAGTGGTGCCAGACGACTCTGAGAGCCTGCTGATTGAAGAAGATGGGGATCCTTTTTGGGTGCTGCAACGGGTGTTTTGGGGTATTTTAAAAACGGGTGCTTTATTGGCCATTTTACTCTTTTTGATCTGGCTCGTGTGGCGGCCGACTTCTTTTCTGGGAGGTGACGAACCTGTTTTTGAGTTTGAAGTGGATCCATTAACCGAAGTGGAAGTCGAGACTGAAACCGAAGAGGAATCATGGTGGAAACGGCTTTTTAGTGGTGATGAGAGCGAAGAGCCTCTTGAACAAGAACCTGCAACACCAATTGACCCCGTGTCACCAACAACCGAAAATCCGAACCTAGAAGCTACGGACCCAACCCAAATTGCTTACGAGTTAGAAACGGCTCGCGTGCTGTTAGTGCGTGGTATTATTCCCGAATCCGTGCAATGGCTACGAGAAGCCAAAACCGTGGGAGATATCTCTATGCAAATGCTGCGTCAGGGCAGCCCACAGGCTCGGTCAAAACAAGTAGAAGAAATATTGGCCGCCGCCGATGAATTATTTGTCGAGTCAGTAAATTTACAAACGCAATTACAGGCTGAAATTGAATATTTTGTAACCGAAGGGAATGCCGCTAATAACCGCACCGCAGAATTAGAAGCACAAATAGCGTTATCGTTACAAGCGCTTGATCCGGTTCCGATAGAAGACTTAGTCGCCGAGAAAATTGCGTCGCAACAAAACGCGAGCTTTTTTATGTCGAATGCTAAAATCCGCGATACACTGAATCGAAATATCCAGACGTTCGATCAGCTGTTACGACAGCAGTCCATTCCGCTGCTAAATCCGGCCACGGAGATTCGCGCCAACTAAACAGCAGGCCTAAATTTTTCTTCAAACGGTGGCGTACCGGCTTGGGCAGGTTTATCTGTCTCGACCAGTTTTCTTCATACAAAGGTGGGGATATTTTCTCTAGCGTTTCAGTTTTGTAAGCCGGATATGTCTGGCTGGTTTGAGCTGAGGCTAAGAGGCTTTCGGTCCAGTGGGGGCGGTTCATGAAAACCATAAAAAAGTCATCCTGAGCGGGCTCATTGTGAGCCGCTTGTTCGTGCACCGCTGTTTCTAAAAGCGTTTCAATAATAGCGGCTTGAGCCTTAGCACTCCCCTTGTTGGTATTACGTCCACCAGGGGGAACCCCCACAATTAACTGGCTTATAGTGCTGGTTGCGCCCGATTGATCGGTGACGGTTAAGCGGAGTTCGTGTTCGCCTTCGGTTTCAACGTAAAAGCCCGCGGGATTGGCCTTACTGGAAATTACGGTTCCATTAAAGGTCCATTCATAGCTTTTCAGATCTTTGGGGCCGTCTTCATCCGTGGAATTTTCCCCAGTGGGGTTGAGTAAAAACGAGACAGGCGCAACGGATTTTTTCGTGCCTTGCAGCGTTATAACCGCTTTAGGCGGATGGTTTTTGGTCTCGTTTGGTTGCCCCAGCGAGCCATTAAAATGGCGAAACCAATCCGCAGCGGTGTTGGCGTCTTGGGCGGGGTTAAATCGGGCAATAGATTCATTTGGAATGAGGGCTTGAATCGAAACACAAGAGTCTTTCCACTGCTCGGCGGTAATAAATTTTTGTACGCGTTTACTTTCCGTTTTACTCAAATCTGATTTTTGCCAGCATAAAACATCAATTTGGTTTTCTTGGCTAGTAGCACTCATATTAATGATTTCCACCGTGCCCGAGCCGCCAGAAAGCCCCTCGCGGGCATTAGAGTGAAAGACGTTGTGCCCGACTTTGCCATGGTCTGGTGTTCCAATACGAAAGACTAAATAATCACCAGGACTAACAAGGTAAGGCGTTTCAAAGCGCCAAAGCGACGTGCCGTTATGTTTTAATTCAGTGTACTGCAGATTTATTTTTTCGGGACCAGAGACAATAAAGATTTCTATAAAATCAGTCTCGTCATGATCAACCGAAACTTCATTAATCACCGCTTTAAACTGGGCTTTCTGTGTCGGGAGTGGCGGATTAGCTTTGCCTTTAGAGGCTTGGTAACCAGGAGTTTCTGGGGCGCGGACGGGCTGGGGGATAAGGCTTTGCGTGGCTTCATCCCAGGTTAAAACTTCTCGTTCTTCATAGTTTTTAGTCGAACGACTGGCGGCTTTGGGGTAGTCTAGTGCGCTTAGTATTTGTCCAGCTGGATCTAAGATTTGAATGATGCCGCCATTATTGGGCAGACCAATCGGGCTGGGGGAAAAAGAAAAATAACCCGTTTGATTGAGGTCAAAAATAAACTCATTTTCTGTTTTAGAAGCGCCTTCTCCGGCCGCTAGCGTTTCTATAAAATCAGCCAAAGGTTTCGGCTTATTTTTTCCGTTACTAATGTGCCAGTCCGTCATATCAACGGTGTCAGTGCCAGAAACACGAAATTCGAACCACTCGGGTTGGTGGGCCAGCGTATGGGGCGTAATTTCGGTAATTTGTACATTTTGCGCCAGCGCGATTGAGGGGCAAAAAAATACGATTAACCAGCGTTTCATAGAGGGTTTCTAAATAGATACGGCCTCTAGCTCAAGGGCTAGAATACATGAAAACTTAATGAAGCCTGTACTTGGAGTTTGCCGTCTTGACGTAAATCGCTAGGTTAAGAGCGTATGCTTCAGCTTCTAAAAAGGTACTCACTTCGGGGTGGCGTTTTGCTTGGTATTTCGGCGTTGCTGTCGAAATTTCTCGGTTTGTGGCGTGACCGGCTGGTGGTATCGACGTTCTCTCCAGAAAGTTCGGATTTAGTGTATGCCGCCTTTAGAATCCCTGATTTTTTCTATTATTTACTGGTTGGGGCCACGGTCTCGGTGATTTTTTTACCACGCTTGGTAGGCTTAACCGAAACCGAGAAAAAACAATATATGAGCTCTTTCTTATGGGGAGTACTCGTTTGTTTTGGAATTTTAAGTGTGTTTGGGATTATAGCCGCTCCCGCGCTGGCGCAGGTGTTTGCTTCGGGGTTTTCCCCAGAGCTAAAACAAGGCGTCGCCAGCTTAGCCCGTTTGTTGTTTGGATCGGTGTTTTTGCTTTCGCTTTCGAGCGTGTTTGCCGCCGCTTTACAAGCGCAACAGCGTTTTATCGCCATTGCCTTAGCGCCACTGTTTTACATGGGCTTTATTGCGCTAG
>CAJQJI010000066.1 GCA_905478675.1 Candidatus Altimarinota bacterium | reverse complement strand
CTTTATCGTCGTCTGCGGTTGCCTCTAAATCGGTTTGAACGTGGTTTTGGGCGATCGTTGATGCGGGCATTTGTGCCTTCCGTGCCCGGGACTTGTACAATGGTTGACCCCATAGGAAAGGGGTGATCATCGACCGTTGGAATTTGTTTATTAATGAGCTTGTGAATGGCGGCGACGTGTTTCTTTTCTTCTCGGTCAGAAAAAGACATGGCAATACCGCTATTTTTAGCCCGGCCAGTACGACCAATTCGGTGAACGTAGGTTTCGGGTTCGTTGGGAATTTCAAAATTAATCACGTGGCTTAATTCGTTGATATCAATCCCTCGGGCGGCAATATCGGTCGCGACTAACACTTTTAATTTATTGTCTTTGAATTTTGATATAGCGGCCTGACGAGCGTTTTGTGATTTGTTGCCATGAATGGCCGCGGCTTTGATGCCCGCTTTATCTAAGAATCGAACCAGTTTATCGGCGCCGTATTTGGTGCGCGTAAACACTAAGGCACTTGGAATCGCTGGGTCTTGTAAAATGTGATGTAGTAAAGCGCGTTTATTGTCGCGGTCAACGTAATACAGTTGCTGCTCAACGGTTTCCGCGGTGGACGAAACCGGCGCGACTTCTACTTTTTTGGGGTTTTTAAGTAAGCTGTTGGCTAGTCCGACAATAGCGTCGGGCATAGTCGCCGAGAAAAACAGGGTTTGCCGTTTTTTAGGAATTTTAGCGATGATCTTTTTTACATCGTGAATAAAGCCCATGTCGAGCATGCGGTCGGCTTCATCCAGCGTAAAGATTTTTAGGTTATCCAGTTTAATATAGCCTTGGTTAATCAAATCGTTTAATCGGCCAGGAGTGGCAATTAATATATCAACGCCCGATTTAAGTTGTTTCACTTGAGCGTGTTGTTTAACGCCGCCAAAAATAACGGCATTTTTTAAGTTTAATCCTTTTCCGTAGGCGGTGAAATTTTCATCAATTTGAATCGCCAGTTCTCGCGTTGGCGTCACAATTAACGCTTTTACGCCTTTGCCCCAGTCGCCAGAACCGCGAGCTTGGTTAAGCCGTTCAAGAGTAGGAATGGCAAACGCGGCCGTTTTTCCGGTTCCGGTTTGCGCACATCCCATTAAGTCTCGGCCCTCTAAAATAGAAGGAATAGACTGGGCCTGAATCGGGGTAGGCGTGGTATAGCCTTTATCTTTAATGGCTTTTTGAATGGTACTAGAGAGTTTGAATTGGTCGAATTGCATGCTGAAATTTAAGCTTTCGCGGGCGAGTGTAGGCTTTAGAAAGGGAAAAGCGAGCCTTCTTGGCACTATTTACTTGCAACTTGGTTGCGTTTCTTTATAAAAAGAGCAACTAAGTTGCTTTTTAATGAAATCTAAATTACCCGTTACCGTTTTATCTGGATTTTTAGGCGCAGGTAAAACCACGCTCTTAAATCATGTTTTGTCGAACCGCGAAGGTTTAAAAGTGGCCGTGATTGTAAATGATATGTCTGAGATTAATATTGACGCGTCGCTTATTGAGAACGGCGATGCAGAACTTTCACGAACCGAAGAAAAGTTGGTTGAAATGAGTAATGGCTGTATTTGTTGCACCCTGCGTGAAGATTTGTTGCTTGAAGTAAAGCGTCTCGCTCAAGAAAATCGTTTTGATTATTTAATTATTGAATCGACGGGTATTTCTGAACCACTGCCGGTGGCTGAAACGTTTACTTTTAATGATGAAGCGGGCGAAGCTTTGTCTGATTTTGCGCAATTAGACACAATGGCCACGGTCGTAGATGCCGCAAATTTTTTAGATAATTTTAAATCAACTCAATCTTTAAAAGAGGTGGGGGAGTCTTTGGGAGAAGAAGATGAGCGTGATATTGTGAACTTGTTAACCGACCAAATAGAGTTCTGTGACGTAATGGTGCTTAATAAGGTTTCGGCGGTTAGTCAGGATGATTTAACGAAAATTTATCGTGTGATTAAAGCGTTGAATCCAGTGGCAGAAATTATTGAAGCTGATTTTGCGAAAGTGCCGCTTGATAAAATTCTTAATACGGGGCGGTTCGATTTTGCTCGGGCCGCGCAAGACCCAATGTGGCTGAAGGAAGCGCGAGGAGAACACGTTCCAGAAACAGAGGAATATGGGATTAAAAATTTTGTGTATCGATCACAGAAGCCGTTTCATCCAGAACGGTTTTATGATTTTTGCCAAGAAAATTGGAAAGGCGTAGTGCGCGTGAAAGGTTATTTTTGGCTGGCAAGTCGCTGGGAAGCCATGGGAGTTTTGTCTCAGGCTGGAAAAATGAGACAGCTTGATTGTGGCGGCTCGTGGTGGGGTTCGGTTGATGTAGAAGACTGGACAGACCAGATTAAAATGCGGGCGGTGTTAGAGTCTTGGGATCCGCTTTATAAAGATCGTCGTCAAGAAATGGTGATCATTGGAATTGATTATGATGAAGCCGAGCTGCGTCAAAAACTAGACGCTTGCCTGCTAACAGACGCTGAATTTGAGCTTGGCTTGAGTTCGTGGCGAAAATTTAAAGATCCTTTTCCAGCGTGGAATATTTATGGCAACTAGGTTGCTTTTGTGTTTTTTTTTCTTATTTTAACGTCAATGAGACAAACCCCGTTGCTGAAATCAGTGCTTGAGTTATTGAAGAAAAAAGGTGGTCCTTGTTCGGTGCCAGACCTGCAACTTCAGTTATCAAATCTAGGCTTAGAGCCCAATAAAACTTCTTTATATCGACTGCTTGAAAAGCTAGTAGCCAAAGGCGAGATTGAAACGGTGCTCTTGGATAATCGGACTGTTTATTATGAGCTGAAACGAGAACATCATCATCATTTTGTGTGTGAAAGTTGCGAAACGATTCAGTGTTTAGAGGACGAATCGTTAGAAACACGAATTCATGCTTTAGAAGATAATTTAGCCGCTCAAGGTTTAAAAATTAAGGCGCATCAATTTTCTTTTACCGGGCAGTGTGCCGCCTGCCAATAAAATTATTATTTAACAAACTTATGAAAACATCTTTTTTACTACTTTCGTTTATTTCTTTAGCCCTTGTGGGGTGTCAATCACCGTCATCGGTTTTAACAAACCCCTTAACAACGGATACTAATTCGGCCGCTTCTACGACAAAAACGGTCGTGGCGAGTTTTTACCCGTTAGCCTTTATGACAGAGCAAATTGTGGGAAACGAAATGGCCGTAGTTAACTTGGCTGGGGCGAGTGATGTTCATGACTACGAGCCATCCCCCCAAGATATGGTTCAATTACATAAAGCGGATTTATTAGTGTATTTGGGGGCAGAGCTAGAGCCTTGGGCAGAAGATGTAGTGCCAACTCTTGAGAATAAAACGCTAGAAGTTGCGCATGCCTTAACTTTGGCGGAACGGGAAGTGCATGATGACCATGAAGAAGCGGAACATGAGGATGAGCCCGAAGACGATCATGATGAGGAAGCGTCTGAAGAAGTAGATCATGATGAACATGACCATGGTCAATTTGATCCACATGTTTGGCTTGATCCGGTGCTAGCACAGCAAATGGTAGACGAAATTCTTGAAGCTGTGCTTGAGATTGATGCGACGAAGGCGGCCGTTTACACCGCTAACGCAGCAACGCTGAAAGGTCGTTTTAAAGCCTTAGATTCAGCCTTTGAATCTGGTCTTAACGCGTGTGCCCAGCAAGAAGTTATTGTGTCGCATGATGCTTATGGGTACTTGGCTCGTCGTTATGGTTTTCAAACGCATGCGATTAGTGGTTTATCCACCCAAGATGAACCTTCGGCAAAAATTTTAGCCGCTTTAAAAGCGGAAGCGGATGAAGGGATTACCCATATTTTATCAGAAGAAAATAATGTACTCCGTTTTGCGGAAATGCTATCGTCAGAAACAGGGTTAGAAATGGTTTCTATTAATCCGTTAGGACGAGGGACGCTTGATCCTTCAAAAGATTTCTTTGATGTTATGACAGAGAATTTAGCGAGTCTTGAAACCGCCCTTGAATGTAAATAATGATTAAAGCGAATAAATTAGGTTTAAAATTAAATGGAAACGTCATCTTGGATGACGTTTCTTTTTCTATAAAAAAAGGGGAGTATGTGGGTTTGATTGGGCCTAATGGTGCCGGAAAAACGAGTCTTATTAAATTAATTCTTGGTTTTTATAAACCCTCGAAAGGAAGCTTGGCGATTGAACCCAATATTCGCATTGGTTATGTGCCACAAAGTTATACTCTTTCTGGAGTGGTACCTATTTCGGTTAAAGAGGTCCTGCTTATGTCAGGGGTGTCGTCCGAAAAAATACAACTTGAAAATTTAGATAAAGTGGGGCTTGCCGCGTCTTTGTTGCGTCAAAATTTTCACCAGTTATCTGGGGGACAAAAGCAACGCGTCATCATTGCTCGAGCTTTGTGTTCTAAACCCGATTTAATTGTTTTTGATGAACCGCTTAATGGGGTTGATTTTGAAACCAAACTTAAAATTTACGATTTGCTTTCGGCCTTAAATAAGACTGATAAGGTTACCATTTTGTTTGTTTCGCATGAAGTCGATCATATTATTGATAAGTGTCATCATATTTTGTGCTTAAACAAAACCATGCATACGGGCTGTCACCCGCTTGATTTTGCTAAAGGCAAGGGCGCGACCGATTGTCCGGTGCTCTCGTTAGCGCCTCAAGTCGTGCCGGTTCATCATACTCACGATAATAAATCCTCATGTTCTTGTTAGAAATTTTCCAATATGATTTTATGGTGCGCGCCCTAGTTGTGGGTGTTTTTACCGCTATTTGTACGGCCATGCTGGGTAATTTTGTGGTTAGTGCTCGTCAGGCTATAGTGTCGGATATGCTGGCTCATACGGCTTTAGTGGGGGTTGGTTTAGGGGTTTTTTTGCAGGTTTCACCTAGTTTTTTGGCCTTTGTGTCGACGCTGGTTTCAGCTTTGATGTTATGGTGGTTGAATCGTAAAAAAAATCAGGCACCAGAAGCTATTTCTATGTTATTGCTTACGGGTGGTTTAGCGGCGGCTTTGTTGTTAGTGCATTTAAATAAAAATAATCCAGTCTCACTTGAAACGTATTTGTTTGGTTCAATTTTAACTATCACTGATACCGAAATGTACTTGTTTGTTGGGATGAGCTTGTTGGTAATAGCTACTTTGTTGTGTTTTTGGCGCTCGTTTTTAACGTTGGTTTTTGATAAAGATTTTTTAGGAATTAAGGCTCATAGAACTTTTTATGAAATTATGTTTATGTTTTTAATTGCCTTAGTCGTTGGGGTGGGGTTAAAAGTTATTGGGGGCTTGCTTATTGGGGCCTTACTTGTAATTCCAGTGTTGATTGCACAGCCTTTTTCCCGAAGTTTTAAAGGGAACAATATAGGCAGTATTGTGGTGAATGTAATGGCTATGATTATTGGGATTCTTCTTTCTTTTTACAGAGATGTTCCAGCAAGTAGTAGTATTATTTTAACCTTGATTGGGTTTTATTTATTATCGGGTTTATTTCACTTTTACTTTAAAAAGTTCTTTGCCGCGGCTTAACGTATTTAGCTTTGGGTTCGCTTTTAATTTTGCGTGTAGTGAGTAGTTTTTAAAGGCTTATGACCGATAAAAAAATAAAACCAAAGGCGGGCATTAAACCTTTTACAAAAGCGTTTTGGGCGTTGTCGCGGGTGCGGCAAGAAGCGTTTTTAAAAAACTTATACGATTTGTCGCCACAAAATAAGGCGTTGTTTGCCATGCGCCTGGGCGACGACACCAGCAAGGTGCTGACAGATTTAAAAAAAGAGGTGCAGAAAGAAACCGTGAATCGAGTGGGGAAGTTTAAAAAACTACGGCTGGCTAAAATTAATGAGATTTTAAGAAACGCTGACAAATACGCCTTGCCCCTGCACCAGCAAATTGAATTAAAAAAGGACGTATGGCAGGGGATGCTCGCGTTTGTGGTTTCTAAATCATATCTGCCAGAGCGTTACCAAGTGGCCACGGCCCGACATTTAGACCAGTATTTAAAAATGGTGAGAGATCATGTTTTAGAGAAATCGGAAGTTGAAGAACGAATGGAACACGAAAAGAAGTGGCTTTTAAAACTTTTTGAGAAGGGACATTACTTGCCACATGTTGAAGAAGTTTATATAAAGTGGTTTGTTGAGAAGTCCTTTTAATAAAGGCGCTCAAAAAATATATGATTAAAAATTTCCTTCTCTTTATCGGAAGTCTTGGGTTAATGGCTAATTCTTTGGCGTTGGCCAGTACCACGACAGAATCTACAGTGGCAACGGCGGCGCCAACGGGGTCTTTTAATGTGTTGTTGAAAGCCTTCTCCGATTGGCAGAATTTAAAACAAACGCAGTCTGAAAAAGAAATCGCACTAGCGTTTGAAGAAAATTTAACGTTTCCGAGCCTAAAAGAAATTGAGCGGATTGAGGAAGCATTAGTCTTGGTAAATGAAAAATTAGACCTGTTAAATCAGCAATACTTAAACGTAGAGGATGATGCGGGGCAAGAATCGTTTTTAGAATCTATCGATTTAAAACAAAACGAAGTGGCTGATTTAGCGCTTGAAAAAGAAGGCTACGAAATGATCTATAAAACCAGAAAAGAAAAACAACAGGCGAGTATCTTGCAGTTGAAGCAAGATTTAGAAGATTTAGCCGAAGCTATTGAAAAACAAAAATCATTGATACAAAAACAGTTATACCAAACTTTTGGGCAGGCTATTTTTGTAACATTGTTGTTATTGTTTTTATTGCTGCTTAAAGCCCTTAGTGGGCGTTTAGTAATGAAATTTTCGGATGCGTTAAACGAACGTCGTCAACAAGTGTTGTTACGCATTAATAAAGTGGTGTTTAACCTGCTGATTGTTCTTATTTTAATTGGGACGGTGTCTTCCCAGTTAGTGAGTTTACTGCCGTTTTTGGCTTTACTCGGAACGGGGATCGCGTTTGCGGTTCGAGACGCGTTATCGTCTTTTTTAGGCTGGTTTTTAATTGGAGGCGAGAATGGCTACCGGGCCGGGCAAATTATTCGGCTCGGCGATTTTTATGGTCGGGTTCATGAAGTTACGCCTTTTTTAACCTTGATTAAAGAAATTCGAGGTGACCATGAAACGGGTGAAATTGTGTCTTTTCCAAACAAGGTGATTTTTGAACAGCCGATCAGCCATTTTTCTAAATATGGTGGATTTGTGCATAAAGAATTGAATTTCTTAATTTCAGAAGAAACCGATATTGATGCCGCAAAGACTGGTTTAAATGACTGTATAAAAACAGTGCTTAACGTCGAACGAAAAGATTTAGCGGCCGAGATAAATCGGTTAGTAAAACACTTTAGTTTAGCGCCAGAAGATGTGAGCCCTTTGGTTTGGGTCGAAAACAACGACCATGGTTTGGGCTTGCGGGCGAGATTTTTAGTGAAACTTAATCAAGCGGCTTTTACCAAAGCGACCATTGAGGAATCCTTTATTAGACTTGCTAAAACCTCTGATAAAATTAATTTTCATTACACCGATAGTGGCCGGAATCAGCAATTTAAAAGTGGCGAAGGGGAATCGGATCGTGATGCGAATCATTTCCACTAAAACGGTTTAAGATGAAAAAATTTATTACAAATACGCGTCAGCACGTTGGTAATTCGCCTGGTACTTTGGCTTATGTTGGTAGCCGAGAAGATCATCCAATAAAATTAAGTTATTGGGAAAACACCCCAGAGAAATCAGCGGATTTAACGACTTTAAAGAAAACTGATATTCCAGAAACAAAGGTCGATACAAACCAGTGGGTAAATCTGCAGGGCTTGCATGATATTGAACTGTTAAAGTCTTTAGGATCGCGGTTTGGGATTCATCCGTTGTTTTTAGAAGATATTTTAAACCCAGGACAACGCCCGAAGGTGGAAACGATTGAGGATTGTATTTTAGTGAGTCTTCGAGCCCTTTCGCTTGATGAAAATAATGAATTGCGGTCATACCCGGTTACGTTTGTAATTACCGGTACGGCCCTGTTTTCTTTTTCAGAATTAGCGGCCGAAGACTGGCTTGAGCCGATTGTTAAACGACTGCAGAACCCGAAGGGGCTTTTACAACAGAAGTCTATTTATTACCTTTTGTACGCCTTAATTGATGTGTTAGTGGATCAATATTTTAGTGTGCTTGAAACGCTCGGAGATCAAATCCAAACGATTGATGAAAGTATTTTTAAAAATTCAGATACCACTCAGTTAGACGCTTTGTATCAACTTAAAAAACAACTGCTTTATTTAAGTAAGCAAACGAGTCCGGTCCCAGAGTTTATTCGTAAAATGCCAAACGAGTTGCCCGAAGATCAATGGAAAACGATTAAAATCTATTTTGAAGATTTGCTGGATCACAGTATGCAGGTGCAAGACATCACGCGTACGTATTTAGAATCAATGAACAATCTATTTGATTTGTATTTTTCACTGGTGAATTTAAGAATGAATCGCACCATTC
>CAJQJI010000065.1 GCA_905478675.1 Candidatus Altimarinota bacterium | reverse complement strand
CCTTACTTCAATTTTTAAGTGAAGCCTCTCCGCCTCATAAAGCTAAAATTATAGCGAATATAGAGCCTCATGTTATTACGGACTTTGTAAGTCAACATACCGCAGAGGCCGTAAATTTATTTGCTAGTGCTCCAGAATCTCTGGCAGATCAATCCTTAATAGTAAAACTTGAGTTAATCAAAGCGCTTACACAAGTTCAAGATGAAACGTTACGCAGTAAGATTATTAACGCATTCCCAGACGCCGATTTAGTACGATTTATTAGTACTGAACCGAAACTGATTTCGACTCTTTGTTTAGTGCAAGAAAAAAATTGGATGAAAGTAAATTTCTACGGAAATAAAGTTTTACTCCGAGAAGTTTCCCCTAGCACTCTCTTTCCCGAAGCTGATTATATTAGAGCCTCTAGTAATGGGGTTACCTATCGCAATACCCCTTATGGATTTCGTTCGTTTTACCAACGACAACTAACTCTCAGTCGAGGATTCACCCAAAATGAAAAAGCGTTTACAGGAGACGGAGACTATTTTCAAGTAGTGGCAGAGGGCGATTTATGGGATGAAGAAACGACCGCGCTCCAAACGGTTGAAGAGTTTTCTTCACCTGAAAATACTGACGAACGCAACCAACGTACAAATCAGGCCTACGCTTTAAATTTTAAAGTGTTAGTAGAAAGCTTACAGCATAATATGCCAAGCGATATTCCTTCAGAAGTAACCCAAAACCTCGAACGTCAAACTCAAGCTTTCCGTATATTTTTGGATGGTCGTCGTTTTTTACTACCAGAGCAGGAAACAAATCCAGACCTAGAAGGCACGATTTTAGAAGGTTTAGTTTTGGATTACAACGATAAACCAGAGAACGTTTCAGCCATAATACGAACGGCTATGGATCGGTTATTAGATCAAGTAGAACAAGATATAAGATCGCTTCGTCAACAAGCCCAAGACGCCACCAACGCTGGGGAAACAGAACGTGCCGCCGCCTTAACACAACAGGCTGAATCACTAGGAAGCATGCTAGAACAAAGTATTCAAGGCAGTAGTGAATTACTTCAAAGAATACGTTCTGAGTCAGAAGCACTGCGTGATTTTAACCGTCAATCGGTAGACCGAACCTTAACTCAAGCAGGCTTAAGTGAAAGCGAAATTGAGGTTTGGTGGAGCCGACTTGAAGTCGCTGAAACACGAGCCGATCGAGAACCAATTCTTCAAGAGTTAATCAGTACGCTTTCGCCTCTATTACAAGCACAAGGCTTAAGTATCAGCGAAGCAAGAATCGCCGCCAAAAACACTGCAGAACGATTCAATCAACAAATCATTTACCAAGCCGACGTTGAACAAGGCATAATTTTAACTGAACATTTAAGTATTTATGGCGTTCGTCGGAATTTTATTAATAAACAAGCTCGTCCCGTTCTAAGGGTTCTAAGAAATTTAGACATATCACTTTCGCCGGAACTGCAAGCCGCTTTTGATTCTGGACAAATCGACACGTCTCATGTTGCCAATTTGGAGTTCTTAATTGCTAACAATCAAGAATCAATTCTTACTTATTTAGAATCTCCCAACGCGAGCCCCGCTCAAAGACGAGCCTTCGACCCCTTTCTAAGTGGTCAAGCTTCTGTGCAATTCCGTGATACTATGGCTGCCGCGAATCAGGCTGCAAACACAGAGGTAAGCAGAGCCTGCTCAGCGCTTGAGGAAATGAAGCCCACCGTAGCTGTAGCACAAGAAATTGATCAAGAAATATTTACCGAACCACTCCCAGGAGAGGAACCTTCTAGTGAATACCAAGAATTCTGGGAAGATACGAGGATTATGGCCGATCAATATGATAAATATTTTACCGAACACGGCGAACTGCCCCCACCCGAAGTAGCACAACAGATTTATTTGAGCGTTCATCCTGAAGTCGAACCAAAAATGGAGCGTCTAGATGATCCTGTATTTCAATCTGCGGTCCTAGAACAACAAAACGCTCTTTCTGAAAGCTATAATACGTTACCAACCGGTACCAATTTTGTAGAAATTAACTCCAACGGAGATTTCATCATTGAATCTTCTGGCCCAGACCAAACCCGCTTTATTCAAAATCCAGAAAGTGGTGAGATTATAGCAGAAAATTTGATAGGTATTCCTGATAGCGAAGATCTAAAAACTCTAAACTGGCCATTAGCCCAAGTATACGCCGCTATCGCTGGAGGAAATGTAACACAAGGGCTTGCCAGAATTACAGCTCAAAGTGCCGAACATGGTGGAAATCACGCTATGAGCCAATACATGGAGAATTTAATGAACTCTATATACCGCGATCCTAATTACACTTTCAGCCCAAACCAACTACATCAATGGGAACAACTAGGCCAACGAATGGAAGAGTATGATTTAACCCTAGATGAAGTTTTTGCGAAGCTTGGTAATGGACGCCGTCGTCTAGATGACACTATTGACCCAGGAACTCCCGCCAATGGAGTCCAACTAATCGCTTTACTAGAAGCCGCTGTCTCAGAAAATCGAACTGGATTTGAAAGAATTTTAGGGCTAGCACCAACACCTACTACTTAACTTTAAACACTCTACTCATTTCTCTTTAGCACTCAGTTGACCAAGCTGCTAATTTTTTTATATTGAGCTCGACATGAGTGACAATCCTTACAAAATTCTTGGCGTCGATAAATCAGCCAGTCAGGCTGACATTAAAAAAGCCTACCGCGCTAAAGCTAAACAGCACCACCCAGATAAAGGCGGTGACGAAGCGGAGTTTAAAAAAATTAATCAGGCCTATGAAACCTTAGGCAACGAACAAAAACGAGCCCAATATGACCAATTTGGTTCTGCTAGCCAGCAAGGTGGTTTTGGGGGCGGTCAAGGTGGTGGCTTTGGTGGATTTTCAGCTCAAGATTTTGGAGGCTTTGAAGATGTTTTCTCTAGTTTTTTTGGTGGGGGCGGCGGCCAATCTCGCAATCCTCGAGCTCCACAACGAGGCTCCGATTTAGAAGTAGAAGCGGATATAACCTTTGCGGAATCGGTCACCGGAACCACTAAAAAATTTAGCGCTCGACGTTACAAAGCCTGCGAAGCATGTGACAAAAAAGGGGGAACAGGTGAAAAAACGTGTCCTACTTGTGGCGGAAGCGGACAAGTAACGCAAACCTTTCAAACGCCCTTTGGAAACGTTCAACAAAAAGCCACTTGTGGTACCTGTCATGGTAGCGGAAAAACTTTTGAAAACTTATGTAAGGTGTGTCACGGCGAAACCCGTTATGAAGATAAAACAACTATTGAAGTTAAAATTCCTGCCGGAATTAAATCCGGACAAACTTTGCGCATGCGCCAAGATGGCGATGCTGGAAAATTTGGGGGGCCAGCCGGAGACTTCTATGTACACATTCGCGTCGCCGACGATAAAGCCTGGGAACGCGAAGGCCTGGATTTAATCCAAACCTTAGAAGTTCCGGTATTTGAAGCCCTTAAAGGCACCGAAGTGAAAGTGAAAACTTTTTGGGGCCACGAAACCTTAACCGTTCCAGCGTTAACCGCCGATAACACTCGTCTTAAAATTAAAGGCGAAGGTATTAAACGCGACGGTCAAAAAGGTGATCACGTAGTGATTATCAAACATAAGCTTCCTAAAAAAGTCAGCAAAAAATTAGCCGACTTACTCGAACAAGCCGCGAAAGAAGCTTAAGAGTTATAACTCAGCGTTATCGTTTTACTGTGCAGGCTTTAACGGGTTCTAATTATTTAGAGCGTAAAGTTGAGCACGGCTTAATACGGATGGCGCTGAGAGTTTGCGAA
Source organism: Candidatus Altimarinota bacterium (assembly GCA_905478675.1). Lineage (GTDB taxonomy): Bacteria > Patescibacteriota > Gracilibacteria > UBA4473 > UBA4473 > JAACPJ01. The sequence continues at coordinate 8,198 of CAJQJI010000065.1, read as the reverse complement.
ACTTAGCTTTAAAAATTAAAGAACCCGAAAAGCCTAAACTTAAAACAAAAGTTTTTGCTGCTTTTTGCAGTAAGGTGAATTGCCGAAGGCAAGAGAGGATACCCTGGGGTAAAAAGCAGAGATAAGAAACAAATCTAATGACTAGAATAGATTCCTGCCTACACAGGAATGACAAACAAAAAAACACCGCATTAACGGTGTTTTCTCTAAAATCTGAATTTAGATTAAGTCTTAACAATTAAGCCCTTTTTCTTTCAAAACAGCTCGTCGTTCTCGAGCTTTTGCTTTGTTATCACGTTTAGACAACGTAGATTTTTTACGACGTTGGTTAATTTCGTGTCCTCCGTGTTGTTTAGCCGATCCGCGATTAGTCATAGTAAAATACTTAGTTCGTGCGCGAGAGTACGGTTTCAGCAAAATCTGTCAAACCGAATCAGTTTCTCTAAACCTTCGGCTATCACGGTCTTTAATCGGCTTTGCTCTTCTGCCGTAAATTTCCCTAACACAAACTCAGCCGCATCATAACGATCTCGAAACTCATTTCTAATACCAAACTTTAAACGCAGAAACTCAGCACTTCCTAACACTTTAGTTATATGCCGAAGCCCTCGCTGTCCACCATCAGAACCTTTTACTCTAATGCGGCTGGCACCAAAATCTTGATCCAAATCATCCGTTAAAACCACCAATTTACTGACGGGAACTTTATAAAATTTCATTAAAGGTCCCACCGCATCACCACTCAAATTCATCAAAGTCTGTGGCTTACACAAAATTGTTTTCTCCCCTTTAATCTCCCCATAACTTAATTGAGCTTTAAACTTTGGTTCTAACTTAAAATCCGTAAAACCATATTTTTTAGCTAAAGCGTCCAACGCTAAAAAACCAAAATTGTGGCGCGTATTAGCGTACTTTTCGGGGAAATTTCCAAGACCGACAATTATTCTCATCTGCTTCATTGTAGAAAAACAAAGGGCCCTTGTCATCTGCATCAGGCTTCATCTTAAAACGATTAAAATTCAAGTCTTTGCGTTCGGTTAAAATTAGTTATGATCAAGGCATGAGCCGTGGCAGTAATTCAGAAATTTATTCCCCTCGCAGCGTCATCACTATGGTGGGCTTATTTTTTGTCTTATTTTGGTTACTGTATTCTATTGCCAGCTTTTTACATGAATCACGAAAAGTACAGGCTGAAATTGAAGAAATTCACGCCACCAACCAAAAATTAAAAGAGGAGATCGAAGAAAAAAAACAGCTACTCGCTTATTTAAAAACACCAGAAAGACTGGAAAAAGAAGCTAAAATGCAGATGGGGAAAAAACTCCCAGGCGAACAAGTAATTGTACTCGTTGAAGAGAAATTAGAAATTTTACCAACCGAAGCCGCCCGCGCCGAAGTAGAAAAAATAAAAGAACAGCCCATTTGGAAAAAATGGCAGTATCTCTTTCTAAACTAAGGTCTTAACACGAGTCTAACGGCTCCATGCAAACTAAATAATTCCCCATCGTTACCACAAAATAACGATTTATTTCTGAATCGTAAATTATCGGTGTCACTGGACGCTCTGGCAACATCATACCTCCTAAATAATTTCCTTCTAAATCAATTTGCCGCACCCCTCCATCGTTAGATCCAAACCAAACGGCATTATTAATTAGCTGAGGATGCGACAGAATTCGACCAATCGTCGGCATCCGCTTAAATAATTTATTCTGAGCTAAATCAAAAATATAAAAATACTTATCACAACTCCCCACATACAGTTTATCTTTAACCACTAACGCCGTGCTATAAAAAACATGTCCCGCCGTAAATCTGAAATTTTCTTGCCCAGTATCAATATCAATTCCGTAACAATTTCTATCAAAAGAAGGCGCAATAACCTGCCGTCGTTTTAAATCAAACGTTGGGGCCGCTTTTAAAGGGGCTTCCATTAAAAATTCCCACTGAATCCGTCCACTCTTAGCATCCAATAACAAAACCTTCCCATCGTTACACCCCACGGCCACTAAACGTTCTTCCGCACAATAAGCTGGCGTTGAATGCATATATTCTTGTGTAAACTGTTCCCACTCTTTTTCTCCCGTTTCTAAATTCAAAGCCGCTATAGAGCCTTGATTCTGCTGAATATTATGTTCTAAACCAATGAAAACCAAATTTAAGTCAGGCGCAATACAAGGCGAAGACCCAACATATTCCGCAATCGCTGATTCCCAAATAACCGATCCATCTTCTCGATTTAAATGATAAACACTACCGTCATAAGCTCCAAAGATAACGCCTTTTTCGGTTAAAGCGGGTGAAGAAAAAATACCCTTAATGGTTTCCCCAGTCTGAAACTCCCAAATTTTTGTCCCTGTCCGCTTATCAAGCGCATAAAAATACCCATTATCCGCTCCATAATAAACATTTTTTTCATCCAAAACAGGCCCAGAATGCGGCACACTAAAAACATAATTAGGCGCTGGCGGTGCATAAAACCAAGCTGTTTTTAAGGTACTCTTGTCTGGATAATAAGGTTGTACCCCTTTCCTATTAAGGCGTAAATCAAACTCAGAGAGTTTAAACACACTCTCAAAGTTTATATTTTCAGATGCTAAATATTCTTTAGCACTCTCTCTTTCAAAGTTAAGATAGGTAAACACGGTATCCACTTTTTTACCCTCTTGTGCTACCGCCACCACCACACGTTGCATTGACCCCCCCGAGTTGATTAAATCATCCACCACGACAATCGGTGCATCCGTTAAAACACCTTCAATTTGCTTACACAGTCCGGATTTTTTACGAGACTTACGCACCACAAAACTATTTACTTTAAAGCCTTGCTCTCGTCCTTTCATAACAATGGCCGCCACTAAAGGAATCGCCCCAACTTCTAAACCCCCTACTTGAAACGGCCATTTATTGGCCATTTTCTCCCAAAAGACTTCAGCTAAAAGATTTAAGTCGTCTGATTTAGTCATTAAATTTCTTAAATCAAACAACCAAGTTTGACGCTTACCGCTTTTCCCCTCCCTAATAATTATGGGCTCATCCGTTCCATTATTAGACCGCACCAAGGCATCTTCTTTAAGCCGCTTAAATAAGGCCTGTTGGTTTTCAGTGTGACTCATGCAAATACGGATGAATTAAATAGTGATAAATGATAAAAAATAGAAAAAAAGCAAAAACAGCCCATAAAAACAGTTCCCACCAAACCTCATAAGGCACTAAAGCTCTTTGAAATGGCGACAAATAAGCCAAATCATAATTCGGATCAAAAGACGGAACGATAATAGAATCTGGCATCATAAGACTTCGGGCTTAATAATAATAATTACGCATTGGATAACCAATCAATTCGGCGCCATCTTTATCGGTTTTAATCCAATCATTATGGCTAAACGGTTTATATTCTAGCGCACAAATATCTGGTACATCAATAGTTCTATAAAAAGGAGCCCCACTAATTGAGTGATCAAATTTAACTTCAATCCGTTCAATGCTTGGGTCATTTTTACATTGCTGTTGATACTTAAACCATACTCGGTAAGCATCGCAGCGATTACGCGCTTGAAAGCTTTCTTTTCTAATCGGTTCTGGAGCCTCGCCAGTACGGTAAATAATTGAGTCTTCAACACATTGGTGGTTTGCTTCAAACATATATAACCCGTAAAAGTTCCCTTCCATGGTAGATTTTTCGTCGCCAGGAATAAAATGAGAAATCGATTGCCCAAGCCCTAAAAGCCCTATCAATAGCCAACCTGGAATGGTTTTTAATCCAGTTGGAATTTTAGTGTGTTCATACCACGGACCAAATAAAACAAACAACATCGGTAAAACCGTTGCTGGATAACGATAATGCACTAATACCCCAGAATAAAAATGGAAAATAACAAAGAAAATAAAGACAAGGCGTTGCCATAAGTTTTTTGGACCTAATAAAAACCAAGCCGCCACCATTTCCATAAATATCACCAAGTTCGTCCAAACCGGCATAAAAACATCAGGCAAAATCGGCAGCCCTGTTTTTAAAGTTGAAAAATAAGTTCCTAAAGTCCAGGTTGGATGAATTTTAGCCGCCACAGACAAAAAATAGAACCACACAATACTAAACTTCAAAAAGAAAACTTTATGCGGCAGCGCCAACAAAATAATACTAAAAACAATATGGTAGTATTCATAATTTCCCACCTGCGCCATTGATAAAAAGAAAACCGTAAACACTTTCCAAATAAATAAGGGCCAAATCAAAGCATGAGCCAAACGCCATTGTTTATTCCACATTGCCCAAGCACTCCAGCCCATTAAGCCAAACAAAACCATATAAAAAATGTTTGTGGTATAACCAAAAGGTAAGCCAGAAAGAAAATACCAATCACCGCAATTTGTGGCATAAGGCCAACATAAATGCAGCCCCTGCTGTACAGCCTCTACCGTAAAACGAAATTCATGAATCCAAACGTTAAACGTCAAAAAATAACTAAACAACAAAGACGCTAAACAAGCTTTTAAGACGCCGCTCTTATAAATTTCGGCCATCGAACACCACGCATCATACCGTTCTCTCCATTTATTTAAGTTCATCAAAATGTAGTATAAGCGGATCTTTCTTGAGCACCTAAATTTTAAAGTTCAATTCGGGTATCCGAAAAAAATTTGACAAAATAGGCCCTGAACGCACAATGGGGATGTGTTTAACTGATAATCTGTTTTGATTATCGGTTTTTTAAGGCAAGCCTTGCTTATTTCATAATCAACTCCCTCCCTCATGCAAAGTCAACTTCAAGCGGCCATTAATCAGCTCTGTGCTGAAAAAAATCTAGATAAAGACATCGTTATCGATGCCATCGAAAAAGCCATCGCCCTCGCGTACAAAAAAGATTTTGGTTCTCAACGCCAAGCGATCAAAGTAGTACTTGGCGATGACATTACTCAAATTAGAGTTTTTGAAGAACGAGAAGTCGTTCCAAAAATCGAAGATCATGATTTAGATATTTTGCTTAAAGATGCAAAAATTATTCGACCAGATGCTGCGGTGGGAGACGTAGTATTTGTGCCAATTGAAATGCAAGAAGCCTTTGGAAGAATCGCGGCACAAGCCGCTAAGCAAGTAATTTCACAAAAGCTAAATGAAGCAGAACGTGAAATGCTTTTCCAAAAATTCAAAAACCGAGAGGGAGAACTTATCACGGCTCGAGTACAAAAAGCCGATTACGATGCAACCTTGATTGAAATCGAAGGGGTAGCCACTGTCTTACACCGTCGACAACAAATTCCAGGTGAAAAATTCTTCACCGGACAACGTCTAAAAGTGTTACTAGAAAAAGTAGAACTAACTTCAAAAGGGCCTCAACTACGAATTACTCGAGCCAGTAATGAATTCATTATTGCGCTCTTCGAACAAGAAATCCCAGAAATGAGAGAAGGACTGGTTTACGTTGCTAAAATTGCACGTGAAGCCGGTGTGCGTTGTAAAATTGCCGTAGCTTCAGAAGATGGAGGCATTGACCCCGTTGGAGCTTTTGTCGGACAAAAAGGATCACGGATTAACTCCGTTATGGAAGAAGTCGGTGATGAACGTCTAGATGTTATTCAGTTCTACGATGATGCTAAAAAATTACTAATCGCGGCCTTAGCTCCAGCTAAAATTGCTAAAGTAGAATTCTTTATTGGTGACAATGGTGAAAATCGAGTAAAAATCTTTGTTCGTGAAGAAGAACGAGCCATCACGATTGGGAAACGCGGACAAAATGTTCGTCTCGCAGGGAATTTAATCGACATGCAAGTCGACGTAATTACCTACGATGGCCCAATGGAAGAAGAAGACTTAGCCGCGAAGCCAAATAAAGAAAAACCAAAAAAAGAAGTTTCTGAAAAAGTAACAATTGACCACCTAGAAGGCGTAGATGCAGACGTAATTGCCACCCTAACCGAACTTGGTTTATCTCAAATAAAACAATTCGAAGGTCTGAAAGCTGAAGAACTAGCAGAAATTGGAATTACACTAGAACAAGCCGAAGCGGTCGTTAAATCGGTCGCCAAGTTCTTGAAACACTAAAATCTATTAAATACTAAACTTAAAAAGCCGGCTCAAATGAGTCGGCTTTTTTTTATCCCTTTAAAGAAATTTTCTTAAAAATTTAATGAAGCGAACGTAAAATTTATTTTAGGGTCTCCTTTTTTCTTTCTTTTTTGGACTCGGTGAATTGTGCTTTGCACAAGAGAGTTCCCATCTAGGTGGCGCCCCCCCAAAAAAAACTAAATCTCACACCCAATTACCCCATCCAAACTTTGGTCATGCTTTTCCGTTGGAACTTTATCCACTATCGCGAACGGTGGTAACACCGCTAAGGTTTTCACTTTAAAATCTAACGTTGATAAATATTTATCATAAAAACCACCACCCTGCCCTAAACGATTGCCCTGTTTATCAGCCGCCACCGCGGGCACGAACATCAAATCTTTGCCTTCTGGCACACAGACCTCACCGTTGCCACTCGGCGCTAATATACCATAATCACCCGCCACCAAGGTTTTATAATCCGAGACTCTATAAAACTTTAAAGCCTGCTTCTCAATACGTGGAAAAGCATAGGCTTTCGCTGGAAAGGCGGCCATTAACGGGGCCACAAAACCAATTTCTTTTCCCATTTGTGGCGCGTACACAAACACACGCGGTGCTTCTAAAAATTCAGCCTTAGCGCTTATATGGTTTAAAGCCGAATCTGATAAGGCGGCTTGATCAGATAAACTTAACCCTGCCCACGCCGCTCTGATTTTTTGCCGCAGAAAATACTTACGAGCGACTAAAATATCGGTTTCAATTTGGGTAAACAACTGATCCGCATTTTTAAAGGCCTGCACGTCTCGTAGTTTTTTTCCCAGGGTGATGATCAACGTTTCCCCATAAATGTCTTTGGAAAAATCTAAAATATGAACTTCAGCCGAGTTATCTCCTCCAAAAGTTTTACGCGGCCCAAAGTGAAATAAACCGTTATAAGTTTTCTTATTAAACTCTACCTGCACTAAATAAACCCCTTCTTCAATCGCCGGTAAAGAACTGAGCTCTAAATTCGCCGTCGCAATTCCAAACTTAGCGCCAATTTGTACCCCTTTAACGACTTTTGCCTTCATTTTCATCACGCTAAATTGTAAAGAGGCCTTCATAAATAGAAAGCCCCATTACCGCCTTTTTTAAAGCCAACCACGCAACTTCATTGCCGTTATTAAACGTTCTATTCCTAAAACTAAAGCCGCAACTCGCCAAGAAACAGACTGACCGGCCTTTATCACTTTTAAATCTTTATAAGCATTATGCATTACCTGCTCTAAACGCTCGTTCACGTGACTTTCTGTCCACACATCACCAGAGCGATTCTGAACCCATTCAAAATAAGAAACCGTTACCCCACCAGCATTTGCTAAAATATCGGGCAGGACCGCTACCCCATTTTTTTCCAACAGTTCATCCGCTTCTGGAGTCACCGGTCCATTCGCTAATTCTAAGATCGTTTTAGCTTTTACCGCCTCAGCATTATTTTCATCAATCGCCCCATCTAAGGCCGCCAAGACTAACACGTCTACCTCCAAGGCCAATAAAGCCTCATTCGAAATAACTTCCACCTCTTCTTTTTTCATTTTATCAATATCACAAGTATCTCCTTGGCAAAAGTTAGCGCGTAATGAACCCGCCGCCTCTTTATAGGCCTGCAACTTTGGAATGGCACACTGGTCACCATTACAAAACACGCCTCCACTTGAATCAGAAACCGCTACTACTTTCATACCCGCTTCACTCGCAATTTTTGCAAAATAAGCCCCCGCATTACCAAACCCTTGCACCGCCACCGTCGTTTTAACTAAATCTTTTCCTTGGTCTTTTAAGTAATCACGCAACACAAAAAATCCACCTTGTGCCGTCGCATACGATCGCCCTAAGCTTCCCCCCAAGGCAATCGGTTTCCCCGTAATCACCCCCGGGGCTTTATGCCCCACCGTTTTTTCATATTCGTCTAACATCCACGCCATTGTTTGAGGATTCGTATACACATCCGGAGCCGGGATATCTTTTTCTGGACCCACAATCTCATTTTCGGCCAAAGCTTTCATATAACTACGAGACACGCTTTCTAATTCGGCATTAGAGAGCTTTTTAGGATTTACTTCGACGCCCCCCTTGCCACCGCCCAGCGGAATATTAACGACCGCACATT
>CAJQJI010000064.1 GCA_905478675.1 Candidatus Altimarinota bacterium | reverse complement strand
GCTTTCGGCTCGAGCTAAAAGATCTTCTTTCACCCTTTCAATTGAACTAATATTTTGTTCGTGAACTTCTTCTACCGTGGCCCCTGGAAAATGATTTACGATGCACACTGCTTTGAACTCTACCGCTAGCTCAATCATCGATTGGTTTTGAAAACCAGTCACGTCATTGATAATTTTTCCCCCCAGTTCTAAAAACTTTCGGGCAGTTTGAGGATGTCTCGTATCCAGTGAAAAATTTTCCATCACTAAATTGCCTGCGTGCTTTACGCCTTCCCAAAAGGACTCCATTCTCGCCCATTCATCTTCTGGTTGAACTGTTTTCGACCCAGGTTTGGTGGATTCGGCCCCCACGTCAACAAGGTCGGCGCCATCGTTAAATAATTGACGCGCTTGCGCTAAAGCTTCTTCAGTGGAATTAAATTTTCCACCGTCAGAAAAGCTATCGGGCGTGATATTGAGGATACCGATAATTTTTGCCATCGCTTTTAGGATGACATAGACCGCAAAAAAAATAAACTTCTGTGGATGACTTACATAGACTTCATTGGTTATACGGCTTCATTCTTGATTATGATCGCCTTTTTGCCACAAGCTTATCAAGTGTGGAAGACTAAATCCGTCGAAGACGTTTCACTTTTAACCTACACGATTTTAATGTTTGGCTCGACTTCGTGGACAACCTACGGCCTTTTAAAAGACGATTGGCCCATTATTATCACCAACGTAACCTTGTTTGTGGTACAAGGCTCCATTATTGTTTGTAAACTTAAGTATGGTAAAAAAACTAGTCACTAGTAATCTAGGTACTAGAAAATTTTATTTTAAACATAATTCTCTCTCAAAATTAAAGCGCCTATTATCGTTCTCGAAGGCTTAGACGCCTGTGGTAAGTCAACTCAAACCGAGTTATTGATGGAAAACTTAGCTTCTAAAGGTTTAAAAGCTGGTTGGAAACGTTTTCCTGGCTACGAAGATACCACGGCCGGTAAAAGAATTGCCGCTTATTTACGTGGTGAACTCGGTGATTTTCACCAAATTGATCCTAAAATGATTGCCTCACTGTATGCGGCTGATCGCTTGGCTCAAATTGAAGAAGTCGAAGCTTTACGAAATGACAACGAAGTGGTTATTTTTGATCGCGGCGTGACTTCTAATTTAATTTACACCCCGGCTCGTGCTGAAAAGGCAAAAGAAATTGCGGCCTTAGCGGAGTATGTAGAAAAACTGGAATACGATGTATTTGGTTTCCCTAAAGAAAGCTTAGTTATTTTCTTAGACGCTTCTCCAGAAGCTCGAGCCCAAATTCATGCGGCTAAAGGCCGAACCACCGACTTGCACGAATCAGATGACACCTACTTAATGAAAGTACGTGAAGTGGCCTTAGATCGATGCGACAAAGACTTTCGTTGGCAAAAAATAAGCGTTGACCGCGCTGGGGAACTTAAAAGACGCGACGAAATTGGCGAAGAAATTTTAGGCTTGGTGCTCGAAAAATTGCAGAAAAAGTAACCGAGACTCAATACACACGAGCTCGTCGTTTCAGCCGAAAGTTAGATTAGAATATAATTTAACTACGTCGATCGTCTTAAACGTCTATTCTGTCACCAGTTTTAAACTCGGTCGTCGCATTTTTCCAATGAATAAAATAAGGAATATTTTTTTCACGAGCCACAATCGCCGAATGTGATAACACGCCCCCTTGCTCTAACACTATACCGGCAAACTTATCTATCTGTGTGACCCACGCGTTGTCAAAATAAGGGGCTACTAAAACACATTTTTCGACAAAAGGCTCTCGCCACATTTGCGGATTTGAAATCACTAAAGCGGGGGCTTTATTTAGCGCGCCCCGAACAACGGTTAATTTTTTTGTGGGCGTCGTCCCTATTGTTAAATTAGCGGGGAACGCTAAGCCTGAAAACGGCAATTCTTCTTTATAGGTTTTAAGAGCCGCAGATTCGCTTAGATCCTCAATCGTGGCTAAAGCTAGTACCGGATTTTGAGCCACCTCACGCTTTAATTTTTCGTATTCAAACAACCACCACTGTTTATACGTATCTCGCCAGTCACTCCAAGTCATCCGGTCCTTTAGGGCTGGAAAATCTAAATTAAGCTCCTGACGTACTTCGTATTCTTGTGGCCAAGTCATAGCTTTTAATTTTTGCTTTGAACGCGCCTGCTGGGCATAAAAATTAGCTATCTGCCAGTGTTGAAAAATAGCGACTAACGTAGGAAGACTAAATTTTTTAGCGGCTTGATACTCAGTTTAAAATTTTTCTATTTTTTGTTTAAAACGTGGTTCACTCGCGGTTTGAGTAAATGGACTAAACCAAGCCTTTAGTTTAAAAAAATCAGCCTGAGTCGTCGGATTTTCATAAACTTGCCCGTTTCGACTTCGTGCTAAAAAATTAAAAGTTTCGGCTTTAAAACCGAGTGTCTGAAAAGTCTCTACGCTTTCTTCGTAACACTTTTGAAGTACCGAAAAACTTAAAGGTGATAATTCGCCTAGACTTTCGGCATAAGCCCCCATCTGCCACTCCCCAACGGCCACCTTATTTAAAAAGGCCAACTCCGTTTTTGTTTCAGCCGTTGTGGCGGTGTTTAAAGCTTGTAAACTGCGTGTCATCGGGCGCGCCTGCAATAACGTTACTACGCCTTTTTTTGCGCACCATTCAATATCTAACGGGCATTTAAAATGATTTTCTAATGTTTGAACCATCTTCTTTAACTCCGCTGAAGGTAGATTTTCTTGCGGCAAAAAGTCGGTAAAATCACCGGTTTTACTTAGCCCAAAAAACTGACTATCTTTCCCTGTCACGGCCGCTTCAGCACCGCCAGCCGTCACTTCTCCCACAAAATGATACGTAAAATATTTCCATGGCGAAAATATCACCCCCCCTATTTCGGCGCTGATAAACGGTTGCACCATTAAGTTTACCTTGGCCGTTGGTGCGATGTTCGTTTGAATCTCTGTGTTTTTAACAAAACTCTCCGACACCATACCCGTCAGCTGTTCTGGAGCTACTGGCGGTGAACTGAAAAAATGCCCCGCCATTGACTCCCCGCTCCCGTCTTCAGCACTGACACAACTTCGAACGATATATTGAAGGGCTTTATTTTGATCAATAAAATTGTTCAACAAGGTTTTATATTCATTATTTCTTAGCGTTTCAAAATCTAAAAAAAGCGTCTCCGGCACCTGAAGGCCTAAAGATTTTGCTTCTACTAAAAACGTGTATTTACGAGGCGTCATTAAAAAATTACGTGAGTGATCCATAGTCCAAACATAAGGCTTCCAATTAAAAAAAAGCTTAAGCCCCATAACATCCACTTTCGGTGTAACTGCCACCACAATTTAAAGGTATCTTTGAGTAAGAAGAACGAGGAGATTAAAAAAGCCGCCGCTACCCCAAAAACTTGCAACATAGACTGCATACCCGACATAATTAAATCGGGCGGCGGAATGGCTAGGGCCGTTTGCGCCACCGAGCTTAGTAATAATCCGAAAGCGAGAGTTTTTAAATAACGCATCAGAATTCATAATACCCTAAAATACGTCCTCCAGCTTGTTCGTAATTATAAGCAAACATACGGGCATCATAACATTCTGACTCCGTTTCACACATTAATATAACGGCTTGCTGCTGCAAAGCCTCAATAAAGCTTTCTAGTTGCTGGGTGGTTTTTA
>CAJQJI010000063.1 GCA_905478675.1 Candidatus Altimarinota bacterium | reverse complement strand
ATTTTGTACACTTTAATTTTATCACCACGTCCGTGAGATAAAACTTTCGCTTCTACCATTTTTCCTTCTACCATTGGCGTTCCAATAACACAGTTTTTACCGTCTTCATCAGAAATTAAGAACGTTTCAAACTTAACCGTTTTACCGACTTCGGCGTCGATTTTATCAACTCGAATAACTTCTCCGGCTTTGACGATGGCTTGGTGACCACCAATTTTTGCAACTGCAATCATCTTTAATTGGATTAAGAAACACTTGCTGGAGGTTGAAATAAATCAACGCTTGAAATCCCAACTAAGTCGTTTAAGACGCGAGGAAAGTACTAACTTGAACGCGGTTGTCAAATACGGTTTACAACTCTTGTATTTTTTAATTATCCAGACTAACATAAAATTAATGCAACACGTTCTTTCGGCCGCGCAATTTGATAAAGAAACCTTAGAAGAAATCATGGCTCAGGCCGCACAAATGGAACAGATTATTGCGGATGGGCAAAGCGATTTAGCGAAAGGAAAAGTCCTCGCTACGCTTTTCTATGAACCGTCTACCAGAACTCGACTCAGTTTTGAAACGGCGATGCTACGACTCGGTGGGAGTATTATTTCAGAAACCGATGTTAATTTTTCCTCTATTACTAAAGGTGAAGTTTTAAGCGACACCGCGCGCATTGTTGGCGGCTACGCTGACATTATTGCGATTCGATCAAAAACACCCGGCGACGCTAAAATAATGGCCGATTACTCTGGTGTTCCGGTTCTTAACGGTGGCGACGGCTCAGCGGAACATCCAACCCAAGGCTTGCTTGACTTATACACCATTGCTAAACACTTTAAACTTGGGCAAGAGCCCCTAACTATTTCTTACGTTGGAGAACTGATTACTGGGCGAACTGTGCACTCTTGTTCACAAATGGTGAAAAAATTCCCAAATATTAAAATAAACTTTGTCGCGCCTGAAGAAATTCAAATCCCTGATAAATATTTTGATGCCACGACCGACACCAAACACTTTGAACTTACCGACGAAATTTTAGAAACTTCAGATGTCATTTACGACACACGTATTCAAAAAGAGCGCCTTGATTTAGAGATCTACCAAAAGCATAAAAATGCGTTTCATTTTGACGCAGAAAAAGTGAATAAAATGAAACCTCACGCGATATTGATGCACCCGTTGCCACGGGTAAACGAAATTGCCTACGAGGTCGATGAACTACCACAAGCGAAATACTTCGAACAAGCCATTAATGGGGTTCCCGTCCGAATGGCACTAATTGCTCGAGGCTTGGGGTTAATTTAATTATTATCACTTGTCATTCCTGGCTTGTTCAGGAATCCAGTTTTTAAATACATGGATTCCGGTATTTTCCGCTACGCTCCAAAACGGGAATGACAGAAGAAACATATTTAACTATTATCTTTTTGATGACCACGACTCTTATAAAAAACGTTCGCGCGATTGATGCCCAGCAAGACCAAGTGCAAGATATTTTAATGGTAGACGGCAAATTTGCAGCCGCTCCTACTCATCTCTCGCCTGATGAAATTATTGATGGGACGGGCCTGCAATTTTTTCCCGGCTGCATTGACCCGCATGTGCATTTTCGAGAACCGGGGTTTGAATATAAAGAAGATTTAGCCAGTGGATCAAAAGCCGCTCTTAGTGCGGGGGTAACCAGTTTTTTTGATATGCCGAATACCGATCCCCCTACTTTTACGCGCGCTTTATTGGCCGATAAGAAAGCTTTAGCCAACGAAAAAAGTTGGGCCAATTACGGCTTTTACTTTGGGGCTGGCCCAAACAATCAAGCCGAAATTGAAAAAGTAAGTGGAGTACCGGGCACCAAACTGTATTTAAATACAACGACGGGAAACCTAAAAATGGATAACGAAGATCGTTGGCGTGAAATATTTAAGCTTGGTAAAACCGTGGCCTTACATGCTGAAGGGCCTGTATTTGAACGAGCCGTACAAATTTGGCAAGAATGTGGCGCTCAAGGGCATTTACACTTATGTCATGCCAGCTTAAGACGCGAAGTTGAATTAGTCAGATCTCTAAAAAAAGATCCTGAATTAGCTGGTAAAATATCCATAGAAGTCTGCCCGCATCATTTATTCATGACCCACGAAGACCGTGAAAAGCATGGCGCATTTTGCTGCATGAAACCTGAATTAGCCACGCAAGACGATTTAGATGCCATGTGGGAAGGGGTTGAAGACGGCACGATTGATTTTTTTGCGACCGATCACGCTCCACACACCAAAGAAGAAAAACTATCCGAACAAACCTTCTACGGGATTCCTGGCGTCGAAACCTTCTTTCCCCTGCTTTACACAGAGTTCGTAAAACGTGGCTATAGCTTAAGCCAATTAAGTGCTATGACGAGCGCGAACACCTTTAAAAATTTCAAAGTTCAGAACCGAAACGGTTTACTTAGTCATGGTTCAGTGGCTGATGGATTTCTGTACGACCCAACGATTAAAAAAGCCATTAATGCGGATGAACTACATTCAAAATGCGAGTGGACTCCATTTGAGGGCTACCCGCTTACGGGGCAACTGGTGAGCACCTGGCTCAAGGGCGAACTGAAGTATGCCAAAAGCCAGTTTCATGGTCGGGCTGAAGGCGAAGCGCTTGAATTTTAAATCCCCTATTTGGATTTATTCGCCCTTTAGCTTTGTATTTTTGACATTCCCTTTGGATCAATTTTGTTAAAAATATTCAAGAAATGAGCGTAAAACAGAGCGGTGTTTGAGCGACCGTCAGGAAGCGAGTTCGTTCTGTTTAGCGAGTGAATGATTTATTTTTCAAAATTTAAACACGGGTCGCCTTTTTTCTTTCTTTTTTGGCGACGCAAAAAAGAAAATAGTTTTACATAAACCCAAAGAAATTTGGATTCACGGTTCGTAAAATCATCGCGGTAGCGAACAGTAAAACTAAACTTAAAAGCGATTGAGTAATTCTATTTTTGGCGTCACTCACTAGTTCTGGGCTCGCACCTCCGAAAATAATTTGAATCCCGGATACCACAATCATCAGTACAGCAATAATCCCCACAATACTGGCCATCCACATATAAATCATGCTGATGTATTGATTAATGAGGTCAACCCCATTTGCGGCGGAAACATAAGCCGATTGCCCACTCAACGGTTCTTGCAATTTAACTTGATAATACCCAGCACTTCCAACCGTGGCGGGTGCTGTAGAACTCGTAGTTGAACTACTACTAGAGCTACTTGATGAAGCAGTCGACGTCGAAGTACTGGGAGAAGTAGTTAAATCATCCGGTCTCGCTTGTGGGCGAATTGATGTAGTTGGGGCTGATGTCGTGACTCCACCCCCTGGCACATAGCCTGTTGCAGGCGTTTGTTGCGCCTGGCTTGTTCCGAAAAAGTTCATACTTAAAACCAAAACCCCAAAACTCAAAATAAATTTTTTCATACTACGTCGTAAAGTAAATAAGTCCCATCACCACTTGAACTATCATATACGCTCCAAACGCTAAGACTAAGCCTAAAGACGTAAAGGTCGCAATTTGTTTCCCTTTGGTTAGTTGATTTTCCTCCCCTTGAGAGAAAATCATAAAATACCCCGCAATAATATACAGCAGAATCGCCACCGTTCCGACCAACATGGCAATCAAGCGAATGACTCTAAAAACAATGTTATTTTCTTCATTCCCACTACTAATAATCAAACTCGCTTCGTTTCCACTATTTAAATTACTCAAACTAAAATTACGCGTACTAGTTGGCACTACATAAGCTTGTATAGCCGCGGTAATATCTTCTTGGGTGGCAGCCGCGCTTTCCGTGGCCGTTGGACCACCGCCACCAGTACTAGGACTCCCCCCACAGCCATCCGCCCCAGCCGCAATGCAGAGTTCTTCGTCAGTACTATCTGGGTCGTTCACGGTGTCGTAAAGGCTGCCTGAGCCTTCTGGATTATAAGGCGCATAATGCTCACTACTTGGATCTTCCCAAGGCTGAAGAGTCGAAGGAATTGGAGCCACATCATTAACGGCATAAACCCTATTGTCTCCAAAAAAAGAAAATAAAAACAGGATCAACGTTGCCAAAAATGCCTTAAACATTAGACCATTATAGCACAAAAAAGCGCCTATTACAACTAGTCAAAATTCAGTAAAATAGGAGCTACCGCCATACAAAACTATCCCAAATCCAGGTGAGTAAATTCTTAGTTTCGCCAAAACGATCGCTTGAGCCCAACACCACGGTTAAAATTTCTCGACCAGCTTCATCTTCAGACAAGTTTACCAAGCACTGCCCAGCCAGTTCGGTATAGCCAGTTTTTACCCCTTTTGAATTTACAAAAGTCCCCAGTAATTGGTTCGTCGAAGCCTTCTGGTGTGCAAACGCGTCATCAGCTGACGTGCCATAAAATTCAGTTTTGGCCACCGTCGTTCTAAAAAATTCGTCTTGCAGAGCGACTCGAGCCATTAAGGCCACTTCTTGTGCGGACATTAAATTACCAAACACTTTCTCATCTAACACCTCTTTACACTCTTCGTCTGCACAAACAACTTCAAAAATATCAAGCCCCGAAGCGTTAAAAAACTGCGCTGAACTTAAACCTAACTGGGCGGCTTTTTGATTCATTTTTTTTACAAAGTCTTCTTCTGTGCCGGCATTATGTACCGCCAGAGCGACAGCTGCATCATTCCCCGACGGAATAAGCAAGGCCTCAAGCATCGTCGCGACCGTCAATTTTTCATACGCATACAAACCCGCTTTCGCCCCTTCAATTTGAGTCGCAATTAAGGGCACGGTCACAATTTCATCTAGATCATGTTCTTCTCGTATAATTAAATACGTCATAATCTTGGTTAAACTCGCAATTGGCTGTACGTTTTGACTCGATTTTTTAAACAGCGTTTTACCAGACCCCAGATCTTGAGCAAAAACGGCTAAATCTGCATCTGCTAATAATTTAGGTTCCAATTTTTCTACAGATTTGGTCGGCAGGGCGGCCGGGCTGATTAATACCATTTCAGATCTTGGCGCCAAACTAGGCGCAGACAAAAAGGTTTGTCCTTGATCTGAAAAGTAAGCCAATAATAACCATTCAATCACGCGCTCGAGTTTAGGGCGGAAAACTAATCGATCAAGCCCGATTTAAGACTCAATTTCTGGAATTTCAAACTCAACGACGGCTCTAAAATCTTGGTCTACTAGCTTGGCGGGGCGGCCTAAATTTTCGGTCGAAGCGGTAAAACTTCCGTTTTCCCCGGTGGAGATAGTTGTAATTAACGTACTTTTATCACGTCCCGGTGTTCCTAAAAGTTGTAAATAATATGGACGCCACCCCACGGACCCTCGCCCAAGGCTGGTAAGATACTGTAATTCAGCCTCTAACGTTTCACCTGGCAGCACATTCAGAGGTACTTCGTAATAAAACTCCCCTAGTAGTTTATCTTCCCGCCAACGCACCGAGCCACTTGGATTTTTAGCGCCTAATAAAACCGCTTCACGCGGGACCCAAACGCGTAATACGGTCCTATTCTCACCAGCCCCGAGGATCCATAATAAATCTGGATTTAATAATGATTTCACGTTTTCGCTTAGCTGATTCACCCCTAATAGATCTTGAATCTCGTTTGCTTTTAAAGCGTGTGTACGTCGAATTCTTAAGGTATTCAACACGGTTCCATCCGCCTGAATATCACTATCGTGCTCTAGTTTTGTCCACACAAATTTTTCAGATTTATTAGCTCCGACCGACACAAAATCAAAGTGTAAAAAGTTGTCCGCCTCTGGGTTTATCTGAAAAATCCCCGCTAAGTTCCATTTCTGAAACAAACGCTGTAATTCATCATTCGATGAATAAGCTAAAATATTTTTAGTGTCTAAGAACTCTTTCCCATCAAACAAAGCCCAGTCTTGCCAGTTAATTTCGGCTAAATTTTCTTTTTTAAACAACTCTTTAGCAAAAATTTCTACCGGCGCTTTCACGTTATACCGCCCCGTAATTTGGGACGCCAGCAAGAACTGTAACACCACATCAAAATTATATTGATCCAAGGCTATATCCCATTTATCAATACTTACTGGAGGCGTAAAACGCAGTATTTCACGAATCGTATTAAGGTTAATGGCTACCACCGTGCTAGGCACTGGTTGCCCCGCTGCTTTTAAAAATTTTTGGTACGCTTGAGCCGAAGTTGGAAAATCAGGCCAAAAGTTCGCATCTCGTAACGAGATCGTTTGCGAAAGCGGTTTAAAAAAATCTGGCGCGGCTAGCTGTGCCTCACCGGGTACTAAACGATCAAGCGAATAGACATCTAAAAACTTCCAGGTAATTTCGGCTTCACTAAACGAAAATTGCACTAGACTACCCGCAAACCCACCGGTAGAACGGGGTTCGTTCTGGTTTTGTAAAAGTAGTAACACCCGTTCTTCTTTTTTTAAAAAACCATTAAATACAGCTTCAAAGGTTTGCGCATCTTGCACTTGGGTTTGCAGGTATTCGAGCCACGCCATTCGGGCTTGATACTGCGCCAAAGTTTCTTCATCTAAAGCCCAGGCTGGCAGACTTTTTAGGTTTTTAATAATCTTTTTTAAACTACGATCACTTTGCCCCAATAACGCAAAAAACTGTCGTAAATCATCGGGGGCGATAGTTTGTGATTCTAGTGAAAAACTCACCGAAAAGTCATCTTGAAATTGGTTTACTAAAAACACCAAGTCACTGGCTTCTTGCAGCACGTTTTGTACGCGACTAAATGGGTACACACGCGGTAAATCTTCACGCGAATGCTGCACCACTGCTTGCCAAGCTAACGGATCAAAGCCAGCTTGTTCCGCTTGAATAAGCAGCTCATTAGTCGTATTTTTCCACGCAGGAATTTTCGCATTAATAAACTGAAAACTCAGTCCAAAAATACTAACCACTACCATCAGAAGCCCGAGTAAACGAAACATCAAGCGCTATTGTAAACAAGAATAGAATAATCGCGAACTCAACATATTTGACATTAGTTGTTTTTAATTTATTTTATCTCTAGTGGTTTAACTTTTGAAACTTCAACAAGTGAACCCTGATCTTTTACATTTGGGTTCATAAAAAACGCCTGAGGAGGGCAAACCTATGGATAATAAAACAATTCACCCTGTTGATATTTATGTCGGGAAACGCATCCGCCACCGCCGTTGGGTTGTGGGGATGACTCAACAACAACTGGGAAAAAAAGCTGGCGTCAAATTCCAGCAAATTCAGAAGTACGAAACTGGTGCCAACCGGGTTTCGGCTTCCCGTTTGTGGCAAATTGCTGAGGCACTGGAGGTACCTGTAACCTGGTTCTGGGAAGGCTATGCCCCCGAAGCAAAAAACGAGGCGCCCATGCCTGAAAATCTGCTCGCCGACAGAGAAGCCCTGGAGCTGGTGCGAGCCTATTACGCTATGCCCGAAAACCAGCGTCGCCGGCTCTTCGAACTGACGCGCGCTATGTCTGAGGTGGCCTGAACCCAAATGTGATAGCCGCGTTCTTAAGATTTATCTTTCGAGCGCGGCTTCACTCCTAATTTTTTTATTTAAGTTCGAACTCAGTTCGAACGGTTTTTTGAGTTCGCTTCTAACACCCCAGCCACCACCATGATCGGCATAAAAATAAGCGGAAACAACAGTGAGTTTACAAACACACTGTGCACTAAAATCGCTGACCATCCAGCCACAAACCCAAGATTTAATTCGCCGCCACTTAAAAATGAACTGCGGCGCGGGGCGGTTCGCCAACGATTAAAATTACGAATCCATAAATCAGTGTAGAACCACATAAAGGCCAGAAACCCAAAAACGCCCGTCGTGACTAAAACGGTTAAAAGCGTGGAATCTGAACCACCGGCTGAAAAGAAGTTTTCATCTACTACCCCTTCTTCGGCCCCGCGAAAACGGTAGGTATTGTAGCCAATGCCAATGACGGGGTATTTTTCAAATAAAGTTAAACTTCGCTGCCAACTTTGCACGCGCAACTTGGCCGTGGCATCAACTTCATCGGTATCGCGTAATACGACCGAAGCCATGGTACCGGCGAGTTCTCCGACACGTTGCTGGGCGCGTTCGCTACTGACTAAGCCTAAGGTTGCCAGTAAAATTCCCACTAAAATAATTTTGGGGTCTCGTAGCAAGAAGAATATTGCTAAACCGCCTACCGCGGCTAAATAGGCCGAACGAGAGAACGTTAAAAATAAGGCGTAAATAGAAAGCAGCACGAGCCCCCCTAACCAGTATTTAATTTTTTTGTTATCAGTTTGATACCAATACCCCAGCATGACTGGCAACATAAAACCTAACAAACCTCCTACAAAATTAGGATCCAACCACGTGCCCAGTAAGCGGCCAATATGCGGATCAAAACCACCGACGGTCGAGAATTTAGAAATGTCTGGATACACATAAAACTGGAGGTAGCCCAAAACCACCACCACGCCCACAATTTTGAACAGGTTGAGTAATATTTTATCCACTTCGACCGCCTTTTTATCTAGCACATACCACCCCAAAAACACAATACTGACAAACCGTACAATATAAGAAAAAGAGAGCACTTGTTCTTTGAGTAATAAATCCCACGCGCCCCACACCCAACTAAGTAACGCCACTACCGTAAAGCCAAGCGCTGGCGCCACAAATCGAAAAGAAGGCAATTGTCGATCAATCAATAATTTTTGAACAAACCAGCCTAACGCAAATAAGGGCGCTAAAATATCTGACAGCAAAATGCCCCCACCGCCAAACGGAATTCGGATTAGCAGTCCGGGTATTAAACACAGTAAGCACGCCCAAAACAAATAACGCATCAAGGGTTAAAGTAGCTAAATCTAGAACTTGGTAAAGTGCCTTCCCCCAAGTTCTGGGGGAAGGGATCATTTCATCAAAGTCGTTATTGTTTTTGACCCTTGAAGAGGGCGATTAGGGCAATGGCCCCAAGAATCATCACGAGGGCGAAACCCCCTAAAACCAGAACGTCCGACCAATACAACATAATTTTTCCTCCCTTTTATGTTGTTTATTTTACTTTGATGTTTCTTCGCGAGCACTCTTGTAAGCCTCTTTTTAAGATTTCAAGCGAGCTACAGCGATGAATTATCATTCAATATAAACATAATCCCTCTTTTGTAAACCTACCGACTCCCTTTGCCTTTAAGCTTAATTTTGGTAAAACCAATCAGACCCTTCTTTTTTGAAATATTATGGCTACGCCCGTGCAAAGGCAGTATTGGGAATTAAAAAATCAGAACCCTGAAGCAGTGCTATTTTTCAGACTCGGTGATTTTTACGAATTATTTTTCGAAGACGCCCTGATTGGTTCTAAAGTTTTAGGTATCACTTTAACGGCTCGCCACAAAGGCACTGAAAACGAAATGCCGATGGCGGGGTTTCCGCATCATGCCCACAAGGATTACTTAGAAAAACTAATTGAAACGGGTTACAAGGTCGCCATTGCCGAACAACGTGAAGACGAAGACGGTAAAATTAGCCGATACATCGCCCGCTTAGTTACGCCTGGAAGTACCCTGGAAACTGGCACACTGCAACCCGACTCGGCCCAATATTTACTCGCACTAGAACATGATGAAGTTAAACAAAATTTTGCTTTAGCTTACGCGGATGTTTCGACCGGCGAATTTTGTACGGCTCTTTTTAAAGATGAAGCGCGCTGGTGGGACGAACTGTATAAATTAGCACCGAAAGAAATTTTACTTTCGAGTACTGATTTTAATAAAGACACTTTAACCAAACGTTTACCAAAAGCACTTTTCACGCCTCGTCCAGATTTAAAAACAAAAGCCGCCGTACAAACTTTAACCGCTCACTTTCCGGCCAATCACTTAAACGTCTCTGGAATTGGTAACATAGAAACGCTGCTGGTACTATCGGCTCGCGTGCTAAACTATTTAGCCGACACGCAAAAAACAGAACTCAAACACATTAATCAAATTAAACATTCAAATGTAGATGAAGTAATGGCCCTTGATAGCCAGACTTTCCGTCATTTAGAAATTTTTGGATCGCTCAACCCAGGCGAACACAATGCCACACTGTGGCAAACGCTTAAGCGCCCTTATAGCGCGCCTGGTGGACGACTGCTGCGTTATTGGCTGTGTAACCCGTTAGTGGATAAAACTAAAATCAATCAACGCCTAAGCGCGGTAAAAGAACTGTGTGAAACTCCCAGTTTGCGGACGCCGCTCGAAGCGCATCTCAAACCCCTTCCAGATTTAGAACGCTTACTGGCTCGACTTAGCAGTGGCCGAGGTAACGCTCGGGATCTGGCTTTTTTCCGAGACGCTTTTGCCGCTTTCCCCAAATTAGCCGAAACGCTCAAAACGGCCAACGCTGAACTTTTGCATAAAGCGCCGGCCAGTTTAAGTGTGTTTGGGGATCTAACCGAGCTTTTAACGCAAGCTTTAGTCGAAAATCCGCCACTAGAAATTACTCAAGGCGGGATGTTTGCTCGTGGGTTTAAGCCAGAACTTGATGCCCTCTTGAGTTTGACGCAGGATTCTAAAACTTGGTTAGAAAACTATGTCACGACATGCAAAGCGGAAACCGGCATTACTCACTTAAAAGCCACGTATTCTCGGAACTTTGGTTTCACCCTTGAAGTCAGTAAATCTCATGCCGGCAAAACCCCAGAAAACTGGACACGCAAACAAACGCTGGTTAACGCCGAACGGTTTACCACGCCAGAACTGGCGGAGTATGAAACTCGAGCCCTGTCAGCGGAAGCCGAAAGTTACGCCTTGGAACACCAGCTGTTTAATGACCTAAGAGACGAAGTTCTTAAGTTTTTACCGCACATTCAAACAGCGGCACAACAATTAGCCACCGTAGACGCACTTCTTAGTTTAAGCCGAACCGCTCGCGCCTACCGTTGGACTGAACCCATTATTCGAGATGATAAAGGGTATTTAAACATTCAGGGTGGAAAACATCCTGTGGTAGAACAATTGAGTACAGAAAGTTTTGTCGCCAATAACTTAAAGATGAATCCGGAATCACGGTTTCACTTAATTTCTGGGCCAAACATGGCCGGTAAATCTACTTTTTTACGCCAAAACGCTTTAATTATTCTGCTGGCTCAAGTGGGGAGCTTTGTACCGGCTAAAAAAGCGGAACTCAGCTTATATGACCGTATTTTTACGCGCGTTGGTGCCAGTGATAACTTAGCGGCCGGACAATCGACCTTTTTTGTAGAAATGGCTGAAACGGCCCGCATTTTACACGCGGCCACGGACCGTAGTTTTGTGGTGTTAGACGAAATTGGCCGCGGTACGTCTACTTTTGATGGTATTTCATTAGCCTGGGCTATTACCGAGTGCTTACACAACGACTTGAAAGCCAACACCCTGTTTGCCACGCACTATCATGAACTTATTGATTTAGCGGAAGACCTAAACGCAGCGGCTAATTTTCATGTCTCGGTCACGCAGAACGAAGATGGTATTGTGTTTCTTCGACACATAAAACCGGGCGGCATTTCTGATAGTTTTGGAATCGAAGTCGCGAAATTAGCGGGAGTGCCAGAGAGCGTGGTTGGCAACGCTCGAGAAGTGTTACGACGTTTGGAATCCGAAAGCTTGCTCAGTGGCAAACCCAACCTCTTTAGTACGGCCCCTGTTAAAGAGAAAATTGTGGAAGTTCACGCACCGTCTGAGATTGATACTTTTGTCGCCCACATAAACCCCGACGAATTAAGCCCTAAAGAAGCTTTAGAGATGATTTATAAACTTAAAAATTTATAAATTATGAACGCTGAACGCCTTAAACTATTACAACAACTGAAAAATGCCGATCTAAAAGCGGACGTGCCTAGCATTTCAGAAACCAACGCCCAGTTCTTACATGACTTAATTTTAAAAAACCGGTGTAAACAGGGGCTAGAGATCGGAACCGCGCACGCTTACTCTAGTATTTGGCTTGGCGACGCTTTTGAAAAAAACAACGGGCACCTCACTACCATTGAACACTCCCCACCAAGCTTTAACCAAGCGAAAGTCAACTTATACCGTACCAAGCTGGAAAAGACCGTGACACAGCATTTAGGGCGAGCTCAGCACGTTATTGAGTTCGAACTTAGTTCGAACTCAAAGTTTGATTTTATTTTTATCGATGGGATCAAAAAAAGCACCAACGAGTTTTTCACTCTCGCCAGCCCTTTGCTTGATTCTAACGGCCTTATTGTGGTAGACGACGTTATAAAGTTTAAAAACAAAATGCAGTCTTTCTATGATTTTTTAGAAACACAGCAAAAATGGAGCTACACGGTTCATCCCTTAGATGCCGATGATGGAATTATGGTGATTACTAAAGCCTAGACCACCTAAATCGCCTCAAAAAGTTTTCCACATTATTTAATAACATTTGGCAAGCAGCGCAATACTGTTTAGCTGTTTGCGCAGCGCAAAATTTGCATTTTAAGCCAGAAAGGTTAAAAACAAGCTCAGGAACCCCACTTCCTCAACCCTAGAAATTACGAATGGATAGCCAAACCCTGGTTTCTCTCTTTTGTCCGGATTGTCGCGGACGATTTGAACTCGAAGGCGCTGACATCATAGAAGATGAAGTGTTGGAGTGTACTTTATGTGGAGCTGAAATACTGATTTTGCAAGAAGAACCGATTCGCATAAAACTATTTACCGAAGACGACGACTTTTAAAAATAAGGTTGTCGGCATGAACACCGCAGATGAGGGCCTGACGGCTCTTTTTTTTTACTCAACTACAAACTGACCATTCTCGTGCATTTCTAAAATAATATCGCACCCACCAAGAAATTCACCATTTAAATAGACTTGTGGAAATGTCGGCCAATCAGAAAATGTTTTCATTTCTTCTCGCAAGTTTTGATCGGTTAAAATATTGACCATTTCATAGTCTAAACCAAGTTCTTCAAACACCGCTTGAACCTTGGCCGTAAAACCACACATTGGTTGCCCTTGGTTGCCTTTTCCAAAAATTACAATCGGGTGATCCGCTATTATTTTTTTAATGACGCTGTGTGGGTAAAGTTCGGTCATCAGTTCAATAATAAACAAAAACTATGTCTTTGCGAGCACAATAAAAAACGAGACCGGTCTCGTCTTTTATGCTTCCTCAACTTACAAAAGTTGATACTAATGGAGAGGTCTTGCAATTCGAAGTAAGCTAAACTAAAGCTTCAGATCTCTCACAAATTCTAAACCGCTTTTTGGTTTGAGAAAACAAAGCACGGTTATTTCTAGCTCTCTAGTTTTCTCGCGTCTAGTCCTCTAATGCTTAGGATAATGTTGGTACTGCTGATACTCAAAGGCCTCTTTTTTGGTTTCCCATTCTTCAAGCGTAAACCCTTTAACGCTCCAGGCATGCACAATCTCTTGCCAAGGCAGCACGATTTTATTAATCGCGCGACTCCGAGCCACTAGACTTTGCCCGCTAAACACGTCGTCTACGCATACAACCTGTACAAAATGCCCATCGCCACGTTCATCATGCACAAGTACGGTTTTATAATGCGCTTCTAAGGCTTTTTTAATTTTATCACACAGTTTCATGTATTGAGGGCTAGCACTAAATTCTTAAAAAATTTACCTCGCTGTGTGTAATTATCAAAACGATTAAAACTTTTTCCTCCCGGACTAAACAGCACGGTTCCTGATTGACGCTGTTTAAAAATAATATCCAGAGCCATTTCATAATTTTGAACCACAACAGTATTTAAATCTGAAGCCATTGGCACCGCTAAAAATTTATTGGCAATAGGCGATTTTACTAAGACCACGAGGGTTTTAGGAGCCACCTTTTTCAGCGTTTCAACTAAATCATTAAAGTCGCCTACCCCCGTATCAGCTCCATCTAAAATAAGCGCGCTTAAATCTGCTTTTAACCACGCTACACCTGCCTCGGTC
>CAJQJI010000062.1 GCA_905478675.1 Candidatus Altimarinota bacterium | reverse complement strand
TTCTGCGTCTACAATTTCAGGCTCCCCTTTTGCGTCAGCATCTTGTTCCCCTTTAGCCGCCTCTGGGTCATGCCCAGCTTCGTGCATTTTCCGTCCTAATTCCATCATCGGTTCTGATAATTTATCAGCCGCTTCTTTCAACGCCTCTGCATTTTCTGCTTTTTCTAAAGCTTCTTTCGCCGCTGGAATCGCTTCTTCTGTATTTTTAATCACTTCTTCTAGTTCAGATTTATCGAGTTCCTTCGCTTCTTTTAACGTTTTTTCAGCTTGATACACCATAGAATCCAAATGATTTTTAGCTTCTGCCGTCGCTTTACGTTCTTTATCTTTTTCAGCATTCGCTTCCCCGTCTTTTTGCATTTGTTCAATTTCTTCATCCGTCATTCCCGATGAACCTTCAATTTTAATAGACTGTTCTTTCCCAGTTGATTTATCTGTCGCTTTTACAGAAAGCATTCCATTGGCATCAATATCGAACGTTACTTCAATTTGTGGCACACCTCGTGGCGCTGGTGGAATATCACTCAACACAAACTTACCAAGCGATTTGTTATCTACCGCCATTTCACGTTCTCCTTGTAAGACATGAATTTCAACTGATGGTTGTTGGTCTGCATAGGTAGAGAAAACTTGTGATTTAGAAGCCGGAATGGTCGTATTTCGGTCAATCATAGCCGTTCGAACGCCCCCAGCCGTTTCAATTCCAAGTGTTAAAGGCGTTACATCAAGCAATAATACATCTTGTACATCTCCTTGTAATACCCCACCTTGAATAGCAGCTCCCAAGGCCACCACTTCATCTGGATTTTGTGATTCGTTCACTTTTTTACCAAAGAATTTTTCCACGGCCGCTTTCACTGCTGGCATTCGAGTCATTCCTCCAACCAGTAGAATTTCATCAATTTCACTCGCTTTTAACCCTGCATCTTTTAACGCTTTCTCACATGGTTTAATAGATTTTGCAATTAAATCAGAAACTAAGGCTTCAAGTTTTGAACGGCTAATTTTTACATTCAAATGCAACGGTCCCGCATCACTCATGGTGATGTACATTTCATTAATCTCACTTTCTGTCGCTGAAGAAAGTTCTTTTTTTACTTCTTCTGCTTTCGCTTTCACCCGTTGCATAGCCGTCGCATCTTTTGAAAGGTCAATGCCATTCGCTTTCTTAAACTCATCTAAAATATATTGAATAATAGCCGAATCAAAATCATCTCCCCCTAGGTGCGTATCACCATTAGTCGCCAATACTTCAAACGTGCCGTCTGAAATTTCTAAAACTGAAACGTCAAACGTCCCCCCTCCAAGATCGTATACCACGATCTTTTCGTCTTTTCCTTTTTTATCGATTCCATACGCCAAGGCGGCCGCTGTTGGTTCATTAATAATTCGTTCAACTTCAAGTCCGGCAATTTTACCTGCATCTTTAGTCGCTTTCCGTTGATCATCATTAAAATACGCTGGCACCGTAATTACGGCTTTTGTAACCGCTCCGCCTAAATACGTTTCTGCATCAGATTTAAGTTTCGCTAACACTTTAGCTGAAATTTCAGCCGGCCGAACTTCGTTCCCTTCGTACTTAATAAGTACGGCCTCATTTTTCCCTTTAGAAAATTCAAATGGCATTTCATCCATTTCGGCTTTTACTTCATTAAAGTTTCGACCAATAAAACGCTTCGCCGAAAAAATAGTATTCTTCGGGTTTGTAATTGCTTGTCGTTTAGCCGTTACCCCTACTAAGGTTTGGTCTTCTTTGGCTGCCACAATTGAAGGCGTCGTTCGATTCCCTTCCGCATTCGGTATGACTACCGCTTTCCCTCCTTCCATAACCGCCACACACGAGTTGGTGGTTCCGAGATCAATTCCAATAATTTTTGTCATAATATTTTTAGGTTAATTTCAAAAAATAGCAGTCACATTATAAGACTGCTAAATACTTCTGTCAAAATAAATTTAGCACTCTTTTATAAGGATTGCTAAAACCCCTACTTTGACTCCACGAGCATTATCTGTATAAGTTATAACTACTCATGAAAGGTCTTAACGAAGTTCAACAAATTTGCCACGAATGCTTGCATAATCCAACTAATCAGATGGCCAAGCTTATTAATGGGCTCATTGCCTTTTTAGTAATTCTATCGGTAACAATCATCCCGTTACACTTTTTAGGGAGTGGTTTTGGAGACTTAACAAACTACCTGGATATATTTGATAAACTCGTAGTGACTGTTTTTACTGTTGAATATTTTCTGCGACTTTGGTCGGCAGAAAAACCCATTCGCTATGCTTTATCGTGGTGGGGAATCGTTGACTTGGTCGCTATTGCCCCTTTCTATTTCGGAGAAATTGGCCTGCTAGCGCATCCCGAAATATTCTTATTTTTAAGAATTCTACGGCTCTTTAAACTAGGCCAAATTTTTGAAACAGAAAGAACGGCTATTCGACGCGGAAGCCGAGGACAAGAAACGCATGGAAATTTTACCGCTTTTGAAGGTGAAAACATTTTACATGTAGCTCAAAAACACTGGATTGTTTTTCTTATCCCATTAATTTTTTGCTTAATGATTACGTCAGTAGCCTTACTGGTACTTATTTTTTTAATGCCAATTAGTATGCTACTAGGCCTTGTAATTGGCCTCATGCTCCTTTTTTTATCTGGACTTATGTTTACAAAATTGTGGCTCGATTTTAATTATGACCTAATTTATATCACCAGCCGACGCTTAATTTGGCAAGAACGCGAACTCTTTGGGGCTATTACCAATGAAGTAAGCTACGCCGCTATTAGTAATGTAAAACCAAATGACACCAGTTTTTGGCACTGGCTTTTTAAGTTTGGAGATATAGAAATTGAAACCGCAGCGGAGAAAGGCTCCTTGGTGTTTAAAAGTGCTCGCAAACCGCGCATGGCCGTAGAGTTCATTTCACAACAAAGACTCCAAAACACAGGCTCGGTTCGACAAGGTCAGGTAGGCGTCACCAATTAAGATTCTCTCTCGACAGGTCGTGCGGTAGAGAGCTCCGCTATTTGCCCATCGGTTAACACTTCTGCGGTTGGAGCGATATTATCGTTTGCCGACACGGTTGTTTCGGCTGGCTCGTCACCCTCTTCACGATGGGCGTCATAAGCCTCTCGAATAACAGGCTGAACCTCTTCCCCGACCACTCGCAATAAACGTCGCTGTTGATAGCTAAATTCTGATCCCAATACTTCTTCCGCCGCTAAAAAAGCTAAATCAACCGCACGATCTTCTATATCAAATAACCAATCAACTCCGGCCGATAAAGCGGTATATCCAGCGGCTCCAATCGCCATACCGCGCGCACCAGTATTTGTAACGGCGTTACGAGCCGCTCTCGGCAAAGAGGCCAGTACTTGAGCTAAAGTACGCGAAGTAGCTTGTGCCGCTTCTCCGGCGGCAACTCGTGTAGCCCCTCGCTGAACGGCTCTTCTCCCTAAGGCTTGAACCCCCTTAGAAAGGGCCACTTTACCAGCGACTAACGCCGGAGTTAAAGTCCCAAGACTTAAAACAGTCCCCACATCTAAAGCCGTTCCAACAGAAGCAAAACCGATACGGCTCCATAAAGGCAAACCATTATCAATCCCAATATCACGCCAAGCCGCATAACTCCCCCAAATAGGCACCGCCGTTTCATTCGCTTCCCAAAAACTACGTTCCCCGCGGTCACTCCAAGGGGTGTACCACAAAGCGGCATTTTTAAAGAGTTCATAAAACCCAGCTTTTGTATTTAAGCTGCGCGCCGTTAGACCATGACGACGAATCATACGTGCAAATTCTTCCGGGTCTTGTTGCTCAAAACGCCGAAAAGCAGAACGCGTATTAGTCAGAACTTCTGATCGACTCACTTCCCCTCGCATTAAGCGCATTATTTGATTTTGAATGTAACCTGAACGAGCCGTTTCAGTGGTAAGTACCACCGCTTCTGCCCCTTCTCGGCGAACCACCCTTTGAGTTCTACGAACATCCCCTACCGTTTCTACGCCTTCGGCCACGGTTTCACCGACTTCGCGGTATTGTTCTAGGGTTTCACGCCCCTCTCGCACGCCAAAACTAACCACATTAACCGCTGGAACGGCCGCTTTCGTCGCTCGCCATTGAGCATAATCGCCGCCTAATCCTTTTAAAAAGCCCCACATACTGCTTCTGTTTTGCCAGTTTTCTTTAATATTGTCCCAGCTCAAAGCGGAGTCAAAAAGCTTTTTAGCCCGCCAACGTCCACCAGGAGAGGCCTGAACTGCAAATTTTTCCCACTGTGCCACCGCTTCTTGCCTTAAGCGATGCTGCTCTTTTTCAGCTTCAGTACTAGATTCATTAAGGGTCTCTACCGGCTCACCATGAGCCATATCTTGGCGTCTCATTTCCGCCTCAATCACGTGCCGAGCCTGATCACCATATTTTTCATTATAACGCTCATATTCATCAATTCGACGTTTCAACTGCCGATCATTATTCCACGTATCACTCAAATCTTTTACATCCGCCGTTACCGCATTTAAATCCCCTTTTACCGACTCACTATGCGAATAAAGCTCTGAACGGGTTTCGGTTCTGTTAAGAAATAAATCACCCACGTTACGCTGAAGCCATGTGCCCTCATTTCGACTCGAGTCTAAAGCTTCACGACGACTATTTAACGCCACCACACTCTTTAAGGCCTCGTTATTTGCCGCCTGACCTGGACGTTCATAGTTAAACATACGAGCAAAAATACCACGCGCGTCATCACCGCTAACCGCGTCTAAAGTTTCTGTTCCTCGATTTGGAGAAGCTACCATCGCGCCATTATACCACAAAAAAAGCCTTTAAACAACGCCCTAAAAGCTATTTCGAAACCACCGCTGAGCCTAAATTCTTCCCTAAAACCAATCCAACTGCCGCACTCACACCACCCCACAAAACCCCTAACTCAGGCGCTGCTAAATTCCACCCTAAAACAGCCCCAACAGCCGCCCCAGTGACTTCCGCCACCGTATGTACACCTCGCTCTAACATCGAACTAGATTCTAATCTACTCATCATTACATCTATAAGCTTAATAAAAACAGAAGTCAATGGAGCAATGAACACATAAATTACTCAGAAAAAACAAATAAGACGTT
>CAJQJI010000061.1 GCA_905478675.1 Candidatus Altimarinota bacterium | reverse complement strand
GCGACTTAAACGAATTATTGAAGAAGCGACGGATTCAGAAAATGAAGTTATTTTGTTTATTGATGAACTTCACACCATTATTGGGGCGGGGAGCGCTGAAGGAACATTAGATGCGGCTAATATTTTAAAACCCGCCTTATCGCGTGGTTTAATTCAAGTAGTAGGAGCGACGACGCATGATGAATTCAAAAAATATATTGAAAAAGATGCCGCTTTGACTCGACGTTTTCAGGGGGTAGAAGTGCCAGAACCAACGTTAGATCAAGCGATTGAAATTTTACGGGGCGTGAAACCGCACTACGAAAAATATCATAGTGTTAATATTTCTGATGACGCCGTGCAAATGGCCGTTAATTTATCCGCCCGTTACATTACGGAACGATTTTTGCCCGATAAAGCCTTTGATATTTTGGATGAAGCCTGCGCATCTAAATCGATTATGAATCGTAAAAATGGGAAAGAAGTGCGAGATTTACGAAAGAAAATTTCGGATATTCAAAAGAAAAAAGAAAACGCGGTGGTAAATCAAAATTACCAAAAGGCGAATGATTTACACCAAGAACAGCAAGAGGTTGAAGCGGCTATTTTAAAACTGAAACAACAAAAAATTGATCCGAAAAAAGTACAAACGGTTGATATCCCAACGATTGCGAAGGTGATTCACCAAATGACCGGGATTCCAACTTCGGCGTTAGTAAGCTCTGAATGGGGCGCGCTTAAAACGTTAGAAAAAGATCTGTCGGCACATATTTTAGGACAAGATGAAGCGATTGAAACCGTTACTAAAGCGATTCGTCGTTCTCGTGTGGGACTTAGTAATCCTAAACGTCCACTGGGAGCCTTTATGTTAATGGGGCCGACAGGCGTGGGGAAAACCGAGTTAGTGAAACAACTTGCCAAACAGGTTTACCATGATGATAAAGCTTTGATTAAAATCGATATGTCAGAGTTTTCTTCTGGGCATACTAGCTCTCGTTTGGTTGGGTCTACCGCGGGTTATGTAGGGCATGAAGACGGCGGTGAGCTGACGGAAAAAGTTCGTAAAAAACCGTACAGCATTGTGTTGTTTGATGAAATTGAGAAAGCGCACAAAGAAGTACACAATATGTTGTTACAAATTTTAGATGAAGGGGTACTGACGGATGGAAAAGGGCGCCAAGTAAACTTTAAAAATACGATTTTGATTATGACCTCAAATATTGGGGCGAAACAGTTTCAAAAAGAGGCTAATAGTATTGGCTTTACTGAAACTGAGAAAAGTTTGGCCATGCACGAGCATGATTTTGACTTAGTAAAAACAGAAGTTTTAAAAGAGTTAAAAAAGACTTTTAGCCCAGAATTTGTAAATCGCTTAGATGGCACTGTCGTGTTTCGACCACTGAATAAAAATCATATTAAATCGATTATTAAATTGCAGGTAGCCGAGTTTGCCGATCGACTTAAAACAAAAGATATAACTTTAAAAATTGGCGGTTCCACCTTGAATGCGTTAGCTAAAGCGGCCTATAAACCAGAATTTGGAGCGCGTGAAGTGCGTCGAGTCGTACAAGATCAACTAGAAAATCCACTGGTAGAAGGTTTGGTTAATGGTGATTTAAAAGAAGGTAAAACTTACCAAGTCGGGCACGATGCAAAAGGCAAAGTATGTACGTTTAAAGCAGTTAAATAGGCGATGAATTTAGAACTTTTTGAAAAAAAGAGTGCTGAGGCACTCTTTTTATGTTTTGTTTTCTTCTATTTCTGCGTTTAGAAGTCTCTCCAGCTCTGGGATAAGTCTCGCAAGTCGTAATTGTTTCGGATCTTCTTCGGTAATGCCTTTATAGATAACAATTAAGTCGCCTTTCTCTTTTGGTGGAAGGGTTTTGAAAATTTTTAAAAATGAGTCTTTTTGGTAGTTATACATTTCTCGGCCGGCGGCGGCGAGAAAAACAAGCGCGTCACTTTCTTCTGGTTTAATAGGGGTAATGGGGTTTATTACGCCTTCAATTCTTGTTCGTAGGGTGGCAAGGAGCTCAGATTCGGCTTCGCTTGTATCGGAGTTTGAATGAACGGCTTTTTCTCTCCATGCTTCAAATTCATCAAGTCCTGTGTTTAGCGCGGCTTCGGTATACCTCATTTTCAAATTTTAATATTGACTTAATTATATACTTTTTAATAAAACTTATCCAGCCTTCTCGCGTAATTTGGTAATTTTATTAAACTAGCTTTGTATGCTATAATAGACCGAATGGACTTTGTTTTTTTGCTTAAATTAGGGGTGACTATCGCGATACTTGTGGCGGTAGGGCTGGTGTATTTAGCCGTCTTACGGAAAAAAAGTAATCTGAACCGAAGTTTAGATTTTGTGTTTTTAAGTGTCACGGTGCCTAAAAAAGACTCAAAAGATGATTTCGAACGAGATCGAGACCAAACGTCTGAAATTCGTAAAGTGGTGAGTGTTGGTGAAGATTTACTAGCTTCATTGCAAGGTATTTATTCTTCAGATATGAATCGTTGGTGGAAAGATCAAGATTTTTTGTCGCTTGAATATGTCGCGATTGATGGTCAGATTCATTTTTATGTCGGATGTCCTCGTGATATTAAGGACTTAGTTGAGAAACAGATTACTTCGTTTTATTCAGAAGCTATTGTGGACGAAACAGAGGCT
>CAJQJI010000060.1 GCA_905478675.1 Candidatus Altimarinota bacterium | reverse complement strand
CAACCTTCATGGTTTTGGGTTTTTCAAGTAGAAGCGTTTGTGTGGCCATTACGTGCCCAATCTGCGTCGTTCCAATGCCAAAGGCTAAGGCACCAAAAGCGCCATGGGTGGAGGTATGGCTATCACCACAAACAATGGTTTTACCCGGTTGAGTTAAACCTTGTTCGGGGCCGATAACATGTACAATACCTTGATTACCAGAGCCAAAATCAAAGACCGGAATATTGAAGTCTTCGCAGTTTTTACGCAGTGATTCCACTTGGTGTTTAGCCTGTTCGTCGGCATAAGCCTCACGCGCGTCATCGGTAGGAACGGAGTGATCGAGAGTGGCGAAATTTCTTTCTGGGCAAGCAAAAGCCAGTTCTTTTTCACGCATAATAGTAAAGGCTTGCGGACTGGTAACTTCGTGTAGTAATTGTAGATCAATAAAAAAAACATCGGGCGCACCGGCTTCTTGGCTAACCACGTGTGCATCCCAGATTTTATCGATTATATTTTGTGCGTCTTTCATGGTGATACAGCTTATTTAATTCGTTTTAAGTGTCGAGTTGACAAAAATACATTTGTGATCTATTTTTTTATAAAATAAGCATTTTAAGTATGAGTTTAAAACCTGGAGAAGTCGTCGACGTACAAGCCGAGAGTAACGTGATTTATTACGATGGATTTACGAAGCGCGCGGTAGATTTAGAGTTACTACGGCTTTTTATTGGGGAGCCGTTTAAAGAAATGAAGGAACTCGTGGGGCACAGTATTCAAATTTATAAAGACCGATCAGGGCGGATCAATAGTGTGCAAATTATTGATTAAATTTAAACTAACTATTTCATATGGCGCTAGATAAAACCGATAACGTTGAGGTCTTCTCTGTAGATTTTTTAAGTCAGACAACGCTTGAAGAATTACAAGGTTTAGGATGGATTGAAGAAGTTACGAATGAGGTGAGAACCTTAGTGAACCAAAGCGTTAAGGTGTTTTTAGCGGAGCGAGATTTGGAGAGAGCCAAGACGCCAATGGAAAAGCTGGAAAGAAGTTGTAACGCACGTAGAAGACGTTTAAATAATTTGATAGAACTCAATAGAAAAAACCTAGAAGCCGTCGGGATTGAAAAGCCTGAGGCTGAATCACTCCCAAATGCGCTGTACCCTTTAGTGTATTTAAAAATGCTGGAGAACTTGGGGTTTGACGTGTTACAGGTGGTGCGAGATTCTTTTTTAGAGCTGAAAACCTGCTCGGTGAAAAAAAATAAAGCAGCGTTAGTGCGTATTATCAAAGATAGATTTATGACAAATGAGATGTTTGCCTCAGCCCCTCAAAACTTATTAGAGTCTTTAGAGGGACTTTTGGGGTCTTACAATGGGCGAACTCGTTTGGGAGAGATGCTTTTTAATGAAGACCCTGAAAATTTAAATACTTGGGTAAATCTTTTTCCAGATAAACCAAAGTCAAAAATTAAAACCATTCCGGGCGAAAGTGAGACGATTAAAGAGGCGTTAATTGAAGATTTTCTAAAAGTTAAATATTTTGCAGGGAACCCGCATACAGCGCCTGGGGTATTTATTCAGTTTAAAAAAATGCTCGAAAATTATGTAGGGCCACACGAAGAGTCTCGGTTAAGTGTGCAAAAATCGAGCAAGGCTTTTTCGGTGGGGTTAGGGGGGCAAACCAAAGTGAATAGAGTGGGTTTAAGTACTTTTTTAGAGGCCGTTCAGACCGCTTGGACTGAAAAATTTGGGAATGAGGAGCCGTTACTCATTGAAACAAATTTACAAACCGACGGTGATGCGGCTCGAGGCGGCATGGCCATTTAATTTATTCCCAAAACTTAAACCGGCTGACATCAAAATTAGTAATAGACCCCATAGCTTCGCCCATCCCTCTGAATTGATCGCTTACCGATAATTTAAAGCCATCAACTTGGGTTTTAACCGCATCAATTTGGGCTTGCACGGCTTGGACCATTTCCCAGACTTGCCATAAAAAATAGGCGATCACGGCCAGCGATAAGAGCGTCCAAAAGTTAGCAATAAACCACTTTAGAAAAGTTTTCCAAAAAGGGGGATTAACGGTTTTATCTATTTGTTCAACTTTTTTGATCAAGTAGTCTATTTTTTGGCTGTCAGTCAGATTCTCAAGGTCTTTCATTAAATTTATTTAAGAACTTTCATTCGTGGCTTAACCCCTGGGTTTTGAGTTTTTTGTCGTAAAAATACGCCGGCTGGAATTTCTGTTTTACAGGCGATTGTAGCCGTTTGGTTCAGGTTACCACCATGTAAGGTTGGCACTACTTCGTCTCCAAAAGTGAGTTCCTCCGCTTTAAAAACAAAATCATCTTTTAGCTTTGGCATAACAACTTCTAGTTCAGCGCCCGTTTCGATTTTATTTTTTACGTCTACAATGATTTTTCCGTCTTTATAATCGAGTACTCGTCCGCACACTTCTTTAGGGCTGGTTGATCGATTTTCTTCATACTGAATATCACCACTTTGAGGTTTTCCATTAAGGAATCCAGGGAAAAATCCTCGGTTAGCGGTGGCGTGAATTTCATCCCATAATTGGGGATTAAAGGCTTTGCCGGCGGCCAGATCGTCTAAAGCTTGTCGGTAGGCTCTGGCGATGGTGGCGGCATAGTAAGCCGTCTTGTGGCGTCCTTCTACCTTTAGGCTACAAACGCCTGCGTTTTGGATGGATTCCATGAATTCAATCATACACATATCTCGCGAACTCATAATGTGAGTGCCGTGAAAATCCTCTTCAATCGGCACCATTTGGCCTTGGCGTGTTTCTTCCTCTACTATTTTATTTGTTTCAAAATCACGAATCGAGTGCGCGCACCCTTCGGAAACCGCGTCTTCACCCGATTGGTAATGATCAGAGACATCAATTTCTCGCTGTTCATCGTCGACTACACGGTAGTTCCAGCGACAAGTATGGTTACACGCTCCGCGGTTAGCATCTCGGCCACCCGTAAAATTAGAAAGCAGACAGCGTCCAGAATAAGCCATACAAACCGCCCCATGGACAAAATATTCAAGTTCCATTTCTGGGATCGCTTTGTGTAAGCGTTCCACTTCTTTAATCGCCATTTCACGCGCACAAATAATGCGTTCTACGCCTAAGGCCTGCCATTGTTTAATCGCGGGAAGGTTCATAGTAGAGGTTTGCACTGATAGATGCTTGGGAACGGTTGGCGCAAACTCGTTGGCTAGAGAAAGTACCCCTAGATCGGCAAAAATAATGCCGTCAGGTTGCACCTCTTCAAGAAATCGAAGATGTTTTTCATACATCTTCATCATAAATTCGTGCGGAAAGGCGTTTAACGTTACATAGACCTTTTTATTGTTTTTATGAGCGTATTCTACAATTTCAATAATATTTTCTTCGGTAAATAAGTTTTCGCGGGTTCGTAAAGAAAACATAGCGACTCCGCAGTAAATAGCGTCGGCCCCGTACCGAAAAGCGGTGTAGGCTTTATCTAAATCACCAGCGGGTAAAAGTAGTTCGGGGAGGGGCGAATTTGACATAAGTTAAGGCTTAAAAAAAATCACTAAATCGTTGATAGTATGGGAAAAGTGCAAACAAGGGCAACTTAAAAATTAGCTTAACACCATACCGAGTTCGAACTTAGTTCGAACTCATAAGAGCATTTGAACGGACTCAAAACAATTTAAAACTTACAAAAACAAAGTTAGAATTGTAAATTAAGAGGGGGTTAAGTCTGTCAGTTAAAAGGTTTAATGAAGTAAGCAGGCTTTAAGTTAGTTGTAAAAAGAGCTGAGTGTGTATTGATTTACAAAAATAAAGTGCAAATTGTAAGTTTTAGGGGCATTAGGCGTCCCCAAAAATAACGAGACCGGTCTCGTTTACAAAGATTTATTAACGCTTTCTAGATACGCCAAAATAGCGGCTTTGACAATATCTGTATCGCCCGCGCGCCCAGTCACAACGCGTCCATCGGTTTGTGCTAAGCGCACATTCACCACCGCTTGGGCATCTATCCCAGAGGTAACCGCATCCATTTTAAATTCGGTTAAAGTGCCGTGTTCGCCACACAGTTGTTTAATACAATTGTACGCAGCGTCTACCATACCCGAACCATCAGCTTTGGCGGCAAGTATTTCATTTGTTTTATGGTTTTTAAGGGTTAAGGCGGCAAAGGCTTGCTTGGAGTCGCCACTGCCCAGTTCATATTTTTCTAAGCTCCAGGTTTGGTTGGCTTCGGCGAATTCACCGTGTACTAAAATGGCTAAATCGGAATCAGCAATTTCTTTTTTCTTATCGGCTAAGACTTTAAAATCTGTAAAAATTTCATTGAGTTGGTCGCTTTCTAATTGGTAGCCCATATCTATGAGCCGAGCCGCTAGAGCGGCGCGTCCAGAGTGTTTACCGAGCACAATATTGGTTTTATCCACCCCGACCGATTCAGGCGTCATAATCTCATACGTTTCAGGGTGGGCGAGCATCCCATGTTGGTGAATACCTGATTCATGCGCAAACGCATTTTTCCCTACAATGGCTTTATTAGGTTGCACTTTTTGGCCGGTGATTTGTTCAAGTAATTTAGAGGTTCTAAAAATCTCGGTGCTATCAATACCGTGCTCTAAGGTGTAAAAATCTTTTCGGGTTTGCAGCGCCATTACTACTTCTTCTAGGCTGGCATTACCGGCTCGTTCACCAATGCCATTAATGGTACATTCTATTTGCCGCGCGCCGGCCCGTACGCCGGCTAAACTATTCGCCACGCCTAAACCTAAATCGTCGTGGC
Source organism: Candidatus Altimarinota bacterium (assembly GCA_905478675.1). Classification (GTDB taxonomy): domain Bacteria; phylum Patescibacteriota; class Gracilibacteria; order UBA4473; family UBA4473; genus JAACPJ01. Next base: position 6,712 of record CAJQJI010000060.1, on the reverse strand, counting down.
AGTGGGTCGACCAAATAACTTTATCCGCTCCTTTGGTATGTTTAATTAAATAACGCATTAAGGCTTCGAATTCTTCGGGCGTTAAATAGCCAACGGTGTCAGGAATATTAATCGTGTCGGCTCCGGCTTTTATAACGGCCTCTAAAATATCAACTAAGAAATCTCGATCGGACCGGCCTCCATCTTCCGGCGAAAAATCAACGCGATCACAGAAGCTTTTCGCTAAAGTTACCGCCTCCACCGCCATTTGTTTTACTTGCTCGGGCGTCTTTTTCAGTTTGTACTGCATGTGCACGGGGCTGGTCGCAATAAAGGTGTGAATCCGGGGCATTTTAGCCTCTTTAATGGCATCCCAAGTGGTTCGAATATCCGCGTCCATGGCGCGGGCTAGGCCACAAACTTCAACGGTTTTAACCGCTTTAGCAATACGTTCTACCGCGGTAAAATCATCGGGGCTGGCGGCCGGAAATCCCGCCTCCATTACATCAACGCCAAGTCGTTCTAGTTGCAAAGCGAGCCGAACTTTTTCTTCGGTGTTCATGCTAAAGCCAGGGGACTGTTCGCCGTCACGTAAGGTTGTGTCAAAAATTTTAACGTAGTTGGGGTTCATCTAAAGAATCTTAAATTTTAAATTTTCGTTGTACAAAAAAACACCCACTCAGTTCTTCGAGCTGGGGTGTAAAGCGTTAATAAAGGACTTTGTTCACACACTTAAACAGCTCGATCGAGTCGAAGCAGGAGCAGTGAGCTGAGTCGTAAATTCTTCATTAACAAACTTATTATGAAGTTTCACTGACAGTTGTAAAGTTTATTTTTTGTAGCTAAGGACAGGCTACCACCACTTCTACTTCCACTTTCGCGCCTTTCGGTAGCGTTGCTTGAACACAACTACGAGCCGGTTTGTGTCCGTCGAGCCAGGTAGCGTAAAGTTCGTTAAAGGCTGTAAAATGGGCCAAGTCTTCTAAAAAAACCGTGGCTTTGACAATGTTGTTTTTGCCTACGCCGGCTTCTTCAAGCAGGGCGTCAATATTTTTAAAAACTTGAATGGCTTGTGCTTCAAGGGAACTGTCCAAAAAGTTCCCCTCAGGCGTGAGTGCAATTTGTCCTGAAAAAAAGATTAAACCGTTGGTGGCCACGCCTTGACTGTACGGGCCAATGGCGGCTGGGGCGTGTGGGGTATTTATGATTTTCATTCACGCTTTACTATAAAAGTGATCAAGGTCGCTTGGCAACTAAAATAATCGATGAAATTCCGCTTGACGTATAACGTCTAAAATTTATATTGCGCCGGCTTACAGAGCAGAAAGCTCTCTAAATAATATTTTACTTACTTTCCTATGAAAGCCGATATTCATCCAACCGTAAACCCTGTAATCTTTCGCGATGCGAATGCCAAAAAAGACTTTTTCATGACTTCAACGATGACGTCTGAAGAAACAGAAGAACACAATGGGGTAAAATACTTTGTAATTCGGGTTGATGTGAGCTCGGCTTCTCACCCTTTCTACACTGGGAAACAAAATATTCTAGATACGTCTGGTCGAGTTGATAAGTTTCGTGCTAAGATGGAACGAGCTAAGACGCTTAAGTCTTAAGTTTTATTTTAACACTCGATTTCAATGCCGACACCTAAAAAAGATGGAGTTACAAAGAAGAAAACAGTTAAAAAAACTGTTTCTAAAAAAAAGGTGGTGGCTCAAAAAACATCAGCGGCGGTTAAACCAACTAAAGCCAAAGGTGTTTTTTTTAGTTGGAAACAATGGTCCAGTCTATTTGAGCAATCCGTAACCGCTTGGAGACATATTATTGGACGCTACACGCTTATTTTGTTTACGACTTTAGGGCTGCAAATTGTGGGGCTAGTTTTACTTTCAACCGCCATGTTTATGCTGCTTGGTGGCCCTAAAGGACTTGAAAATATAATAGCGAATTTACAGGTTGGAACCCCGCCAAGCCTGTTTCAGTTTATAGCCTCATTAGTGAGTATCTTCTTGTGGTTCTTGTACGCTGTTTTTATTGGTATTATTTCAAAAATCGCTTTTTTATCTTTAATTAAAGATCATCTAACGGGTAAACCCCGTGGTGTTTTTAGCTTAATTTTTAAGGAAGGAATACATTTATTTGCGCGCTATCTTGGTTTAGCACTTAAAGTTTTCTTTTACATTACTTGGCCTTTACTTTTGGCACTGGGAGTTTTTATTGCTTGGGATTTAATTTTATATTTTAACGATAATATCTTTGAAAATAACGTATTGATGAGAGACTGGTTTCCAATAGGACTAGCGTTCGTGTTTTTAGGCGCTCTTATCTATTTAGTATTAAAGGCGGTGCAGATGTTGTTTGCTTTGCCAGCGTTGATCCATTCACAACAAAATATTGCAAAAACTTTCGAAACGGCAAAATCTATAACTAAGGGGGCTTGGTGCTTTACGGCCTTAATGTGGGGGCTCTTTGTAATCCTTTTATATGCCTTGAATACGGGACTGGGTTTGATAGCGAGCGTGGATCCTATAATCTTAGTGCCAGCGGTAGATCCAGCCGATGTTTTACACTTAACAGATTTGCTTGCATTCTTCCTCAGTTTGTTTATTTTTGGCCCGATAACATCATTGTTTCAATATTTATTGATGTTGCAAATCGCCAAAAATCAGTCTGTAAAACTTTAAAACACCATGTCTAAAAAACCTGTACCAAAGAAACAACAAGCTAAGTCATCAAGCCGATCACGTCATAGTAAATGGGTGAGTGAACAACGAAAAAAACTTGAAAAAGGTTTAGTGCTTGATAAATGCCCAACGACGGGTGAAACAAAACTTCGTCATTTTGCTTCTCCAAGCGGGATGTACAAAGGTCGTCAAGTAACAACTGGTGGTAAAGCTACGGCGACTAAAGTAAAAGCGATTGAAGCTTAGTTTACCAATTTTGATACATGAGCGAAAAAAGAATACAGCGGCGGCAGAGTCGAGTTTTGGCTTTGAAGACGCTGTTTTTTTATTTAGAAAGAAATGAAGAACCAGTACTTAAAGACTGTTTTGATTACATTTTATTAGAAATTGATGATCAAAAAGCGGATGATTTTTCTTGGGAAATTGTAAATACGGCGGTTAAAAATATTGGTAAAATTAAGTTACTCATTCGGGCCTTTGCGCCAGAGTATAAATTTGAAAAAATTGCGCCTATCAACCGAGCCTTGTTGATTTTGGGGATTAGTGAAATGAAATTTATGGAAACCCCACCAGTCGTAGTGATAAATGAATATATTGAGCTCGCCAAACAGTACGGGGAAGACAAATCACCTTCATTTTTAAATGGGGTACTCGATAGCTACCTAAAAAGTTTGGGGCTAGAGCGAACGAAACAATAGTAGGTTTTAGAGGACTAGTTTTTTACGGTCTAATAGTTATAATTTATGTCGATGGAAGCGTTACAACAGTTAGCTCAAAAAATAGACTTGCCGACCAGTTTGCTTGAGTCGCATAAGGTTTTGTTTATTGAAGCGTTTACGCATCGTTCAGCCATTAATAGTAATACGGTTCAAGACCACAATGAGCGTTTAGAATTTCTAGGCGATGCCGTTTTAGAACTCGTAACAACCGAGTTTTTGTTTCATCGCTTTCCAGACCCTGAAGGGGTTTTAACCAATTACCGATCCGCTTTGGTTAAACGAGAAAATCTAGCGACAGTCGCTCGTAAGTTAGAATTAGGCGATATATTACGCCTTTCACGTGGGGAAGATCGATCTGGTGGGCGTGGTAAAGATTATTTACTGGCAAACGTTTTAGAGGCCTTAATTGGGGCGCTCTACTTATCTGGGGGAATGGTGGTCGCCGAAGATTTCATTAAACGCTTCGTTTTAGTCGAATTGGATGAAATTTTAGAAGAAGGGGCGCACATTGATGCCAAGTCCGCTTTTCAAGAATTTACTCAAGGGGAGTTTGGGATTACGCCTACGTACGAAGTGTTAGAAGCCGTAGGGAAAGACCATGAAAAAGAATTTAAAATGGGGGCGTATTTAGAGGAAACCTTAGTCGGAACCGGTTCTGGAAAATCAAAAAAAGAAGCGCAAACCGATGCCGCCATGCAAGCGTTAAATACAAAAGAATCATGGAGTCCGAACTTCGATAAAAAGGCGGTTTAGTTTTTTAAAAGAAGCCGACCGTCCATAAAATAATTAAATTAGAGGTATGAACGCGTATGAGGTATTTGTAGAGACCGTCATGGCCGGGGAAGAGGGAATCTTTTTTAGTGTTAAAAACGAAGTAGTAGGGCACCAGTTTTATAGCGGTACAGGGAAAAAGCATACGGCTAGTTTTGAGGCGGGACCGTTCCCATTGTTTAGTGTGAATAGTTTTGAAGGGGATTTGTGTTATCAGTGGTATTTTGATGATTTTGCGGCAGGGGAGTATGAAAAAAATGATAAATCCATAGAAATTTTAGAGTCGTTTGAGGCTGGTTTAGACACGCTTAATTTAGCGCAGGCCGCGACTGAGACCGAGGCTTCATTCATAAAAAAAGTTGAAGCTTTACAGCACAAAGCACGATCTGGTGAGTTTTGGGTCGCTAACTTCACGCAGTCAATTACGGGGGATTTACCAGATAGTACATCCGCTAAACTAATGGTGCTTAAAGCCTTTTATGAATTTTTAAAGCTCGATAAAAATCATTGTGGAGGCGTGGTTATCACTAAAGAACAAATATTTTGTTCATTGTCACCAGAAACTTTTTTAGTGCAAAGCGAGAACCAGCTTAAAACCTATCCGATTAAAGGCACGGGCACGAAAGATTTTTTAGAACATTCCGAAAAAGAAATCTCAGAGCTCCACATGATTACGGATTTAATGCGAAATGATTTAGGCAAAATTTGTAATAAAGTATGGCTAGAACGCGAGCGTTATTTAACTGAGGAAGCGGGCTTCTATCATGCTCGAGCCGAGGTTTGTGGTACGCTGGCTCAATCGGCTTTATCTTGGAAAGATTATAAAGAGCTTCTGCCAGCTGGTTCTATCTCCGGCGCGCCTAAAGCGCGAGTTTTAAAGTTATTAAAAACGGCGGAAAGCTTTGACCGTGGTTTTTATACTGGGACCTTTGGGGTTCGGTTAAGTCCACAGAAATCAATTTTTAATATTTTGATTCGAACTTTGTTTATAGATGCCGTTCAAAATACCTGGAATTTCCCAGTAGGCGCGGGGATTACCATAGAATCAGACCCAAAATCCGAGTGGCAAGAGACACTGCAAAAGGCTCAAATTTTAAAAGATTGTGTGCGCTTTAAGCCTAAATAACGAGCGAAGTTCACTACCCAAAAAGCCTTTACATGAGTATGCTGAACCTTGATGAACCAAGAAACGCAGTCAACGCTCAATTTTTGGCAAAAACCTTATGTTTGGTACGGGCTAGTGCTTGATTTAATCATTCTGGATCAAATCAGTAAATACGCTATTCGTGAATGGCTAGATCTGCCTATAGTGCTTATTCCCGATTGGTTGCAAATAGTGTTTGTGGAGAACAAAGGCATTGCTTTTTCTTTACCTGTTCCAGGGGGGCTTTCAAGTGTGATAGCGGTTGTTGTAAGCCTTTATTTAGGTTGGCAATTGTGGGTTAAGCAGTTTTCAACCACAATGCGTCTAAGCTATGCTTTAATTATGGCTGGGGCGCTCGGCAATTTGATTGATCGCTTTTGGCTTGGGGCGGTAACCGATTTTATAAGCGTTAGTACGTTTCCGGTTTTTAATCTAGCCGATAGCTTTATTTGTATCGGGGTGGCGTTGCTTATTTGGCATGAAGTAACAAGCGGATAGAAGTTTTGAAAAAAGAGACAAAAACTTTTTTGCAGTGTTCAATTATTTAATAATAAAAAAACCGCCATTGGCGGTTTTTTTATAGTTTAAAGGCTAGATCCTTTAATTAAGCTTTTTTAGCTGGGGCTTTCTTAGCCGCTGGCTTTTTTTCCGTTTTAGCGGCTGGAGCCGTTCCAAGCATTTTAGCGAGGTTAGATTTTTTTCGAGCCACGTTGTTTTTGTGGAGTAAGTTCTTTTTAACCGCCATATCAAGTGATTTTTGTACGAGCGGAAACAATTTAGTAGCTTCGTCTGTTTTTCCATCTGCAACTAAGGCAGTGAACTCTTTAATAAGTTCTCGGTAACGATTCTTAGTAATAGTGTTTCGTTTTTGACGACGAGCTTCTATTCTAACTCGTTTGATAGCGGACTTGATAATAGGCATATTTTTTGCAATTTAAGCCTCGCGAATATAAGCAAAACTAAATAGTCGTCAAGCTTTTGCACTTAACTTTTAGCTTTGTTAGGCTTAAGGACGATATGACTCGTTTTAAATCTCTCCCCGTAGTGTGTGAATGTGGAACCGCTTTAGCCGTTTATTTAAAGGGCGGGCGTGGGCGACTTCGTAAAATGTATTTTGGGCGTATAAAGGAAGATCCTTTTGGTTTATTTATAAATGAGCCGCCCGTGCCGTTAGAAACAGAAATTTTTTGTCCGAATTGTCAGAAACGCATTGGAACGGTCGCCCGGGTCTCTGGCCATGCGGCGGTAAAAATAAACCAAGGGGTGATAAGAATTTAGTGTCCTAGGTTGCTAGTAAAAAAGCTCCCAAGGGAGCTTTTTACTGAGACTAGAGTCTCGCTATCTAGCTTTCTAACCTATAAATCTAAACTTCGGCGTATAACCAAGCATTGAGCCAAGCCGCAATAATCGCG
>CAJQJI010000059.1 GCA_905478675.1 Candidatus Altimarinota bacterium | reverse complement strand
TAAATAACAAATTACTACCGCCGCCTAAAATAAGTAAAGGAAACTCCGAGTGGAGTCGGTACCAATCAAGTATTCCTGCTAAATCTTCAGCCGTGTTAGCTTCGGCAAAATAGCGCGCTGAGGCCTAACTCCGAAAGTGTTATAAGGCTTTAAAGAAACATTTTCTTGAATCATTCGTTCTTATTTTAATAAGACTCAAACCAGTTGCAATAAAGCGAGTTAAGAAAACTTCACTCCCCTGTTTTATAACAGAAACAATCGGTTGTATGATCTACTACTAGCCCCATAGATTGTAAATACGCATATACAATTGTAGAACCGACAAATTTAAACCCACGAGCTTTTAAATCTTTTGCTAAAGCGTCTGACAGGGCTGTTCTGGCTGGCACATCGGCTTGATTTTTCGGATGATTAATTTGTGGTTTATGCCCCACCCAGTTCCAAAGATAAGTAGAAAAAGAACCAAACTCTTGCTGTACTTTTAAAAAGGCTTGAGCGTTAGTTCGCACAGAAAAAATTTTCAAGCGATTACGAACAATGCGTTTATCTTCTTGCAGCGAGGTTAACGCTTCATCGGTCATGGCGGCGACTTTTTGCACCTCAAAATTATGAAATACACGTCTGTACCCTTCTCGTTTTTTTAAAATAGTAATCCAGCTAAGCCCCGCTTGAGCCCCTTCTAGACATATTTTTTCAAATAAGCGCTGATCATCATAAACTGGTTTCCCCCACTCGGTATCATGATAATCAATATAAAGTTGATCTTTATTTACCCAAGCACAGCGTTTTTTCATGAATCTAAAAACACTTTAGCGGCCCCTTCAAACGGCACCAAAAAGCCACGCATAAAACGTTTTAATTCGGTGGTCCCTGGGGCATCAGACCACACAATATTAGACGCTGTTTTTAATAAACGTGCTTCCCGAGTCGTACTTTTTTTATCGTCTCCTAATAAACTAAAAGCATAAGAATCATCGGCCGGCCCCCCTGTATCAACCGTTCTGTTTAAAAACACCGCGTAGGTATTTTTTTCTCCCGCTAGGATTAGCTGGTCTTTAAAATCAATTACCACTAAAGCGTGCTGAGGCGAGTTATCCACTAATTCTACCTCGACTACATCAATCACTTGTTTCGTAAAATCTGGCGTGCCTTCATCGGTCACTAAAAACACTAAGGCTTCTGGCACCCCCGAAAACGCCATTCCGTCTAACAAAACATCTAAAGTCACTTGCTCAATTTCAGCGGGGCCGGATCGATCGGCTTCAACCGTAAAATGGTAAAATTCTTGACCACGCAAAGCCGCTGTCACTTTTTTAGGCTGATTAACCGCATGCGATAAATTGATGCTCGTGGCGGCATTCACAAATAATTCGGTACTAGGCCAAGCCCCAATTTGCCCTAACACTATTTGCTCGACAAAGTTTCCTGTTTCAGCCCCAACCGCCTGAATACCATTCCCTTCATACGTTTTATCAAGGGTTAAGCGAAACCAACGCCAAGAATCTTCTATCTCGTCAACAACGGGTAAATCAACTTTAACCGTAAAAGTCTCTGAACCCGATAACAAGTACTTAGACTTACTTAAGTCAAAAAAAATCCGCCCACCGTTACTTTTGGCTTGTCCCACTAAACGATCATCCCCATCATATAATTCAAAGGAATAAAGGGCGGCTGTCTCAATTTCATGCAAAGAAACACTCCCGGCACTATCAGTTCCAGGATCTTCTAATACAAAATGTAGGCCTTTAAGCTCAACGTCCCCGTCATACGCCTTTAGGCTAAAATTCAGAATCGAAAAATCATTTGTTCCTGGAGTTAGTATTTTGGGAAATACGGGCATTAAAGTACGAACTTCAATTTTTGGCTCTGCCGCCAAAGACTCAATAACGGGGCAATCCTTTCCAATTTCTTCGTTGGGGCAACTCACAATCTCATACGAAGGTTGATTTCCATTACAATAAAACTCTAAGTAACGGTTACGACTCCCCGAAAAGAAATCATCATACGCCTGTTCTTTTACTAACACTCGATCTTGATAATATTTTAAACTTAGCTGCCCCTTCACGGCTAAATTTTTACCGTTATCTGAATCAGTACAAACAATATTCAACTCCGCAAACGCGATTGAGTTAAACAGAAGGCTGCCACCAATAGTTAAAGGTAACAGCCATAAAACGCCCATAAAATTAAATTTCATCCCAATTGGTGTTTTGATTTTATTAATCGAGTAAACCGTCTAAAAACTCATCAATTTCAGAAAAGTCATCTCCGACACTGTATTTTTCTTTCCAGTCATTGAGTGTGTTATCAATATAGTCGACCATTTTAATTCGGACTGGTTTATCTTCTTCCCACTCATAAAATCTTTTTTGAATAGTTTCAATGTGTTCTATTTTTTGTGCATTAGTCGAACTTGAAGCTTCTAAATGGGCGCCAAAACTTTCTAACCACACATCTAATTTTTTATATAATTTCTCGTACAGCTCAGCCTCACGTTCAGCTTTTTCTTTAGTCAGTGCTTCTTTTTTAGCCGCTTGGGTTTCTTTATTCTTGGCATCCCAAGCTTTACTTTGTTCTTCTAACTTCGCTTTCTTTTCTGCTAAACGAGCCTTGGCTTCATTTTGCTTCTCCGTCCACTCTTTTCGTGCTTGTTCTTTTGCTTCTTTCGCTTTCTCTTCGTCTTCACATTCCCCCGTACTTGAATAGTTCTGACACACTGGTTTTTCTTCAATTTTTTCAACGTCCACCCAAACCACATTACTACAATGACGCCCTTTTACGTCGGTAATAGCACAAACTCGATAATAAGCGCTTTTCCAGGCATTATTATCCGTATGTCGTAAATCCCCTAACCCCGCTTTATAAGCAATGGCGTCGTCTTCTGGATACACTGGGTTTGGATTCGCGTACGAACGAATCACTTTATAGTACTCAAATTTTTCATTATTATACCCCTCAAAGGCACTCCATTTCATACTGACCTTCCCGGTGCCACTAGCTTCAGCACTAAATTCTAGTTGATCATACAAAGGAATACGATAATCCGACTCAGTCGTGGTGCTTGAGTCGTTTTCCGCGTAAGCGGTAGGCATCATTAAAAAGCCAAGAGTCCAACTAAGAACATAAGAAGCAGCAATTTTACGCATGGTATTTTTATTTTAGTTTTCTTGTTTTTAACACAGTTAAGGGCTTTTGATCAAGTGTTTTGTTCTTGAACTTATACTAAATACTGTGTTTGGTATTCGGCTACCACCGTCCCTGTTATTTCATGAAGCGCGGAGATTCTATCTTCTTTTTTCATCTTAAGCCCCTGTTGATCTAATACATCAAACATCGGATCTTCATTATGCCCCACTAAAGCCCGATTCCATTCTATTAATACTGACGGCCGTTGGCCGCTGCTAGTTTTTGCTTGCCGTTGGGCTGACATTCGGCCTGAATAATCATTTAATCCAACTACTTTCCCCGCTTCGCCCGTAAGAGACGTAAGTGTGCTCGTGTCAAAATATTCAGATAAGAGGTTTTCTAATCGCTGACGAAAAAATTGAGCCTGTTCGGCCGGAAGCAAAAGCGAATCCCCTTCGCCATTAGCCTCCCCTCCATTTCCAATTGAAACTAAAGCATTTGGTTCTCCTGCGGGGACCGTCGCCGTACTACTACCACTCCCCAGTAGCGGCATCGTATGACCAAACAAAACCAAACGTCCTCGCGTATCACTCAAGGCCTGCTGTAACTTAAATTTATAATTTTTCCCAAAAGGTCGAAGATCTTCTTTTATCTCGGCTGGAACTTTTGGATCTTTCCATAAAGAAACACCTGGTGGTTGCCCATTTAAACACATCCCATATTTTTTATAACGACCGTCATCCCCTAGGTCTCGCGGCAGGCGGTTTAAGTCCATTAAATCTCGATAAACCTCTCCCACGACTTCATGTAACGCCCACGGGTGCCCTAAAAAAATTTCACGCGCCCCAAAATCACGTCCGCCACTTAAAGTTCGTTCGTCAACGTTTAATTTTTCGGCGGCGAACGAAAAGCCTTCAGTTCCATCATGGGGTACGTCTACGACGATATTTTTTTCCATACACTTATTTTATAAAACTTTTTACAAAACTTGTCTACAGAGTAAAAAGATTTAGATGAGTGAAACTTTTAATACCCCAGAACAACCACCCGCTGTTTTTGATGTTGACGGCCCCCTGCACCCAAACCGAATTGGTGCTTGGGGCGTTGCGGCTCAAACTACGGGGTTTGCGGTTGAAGCCAGTATTGGAACTAGTAATTTAGCGGCCTTAGGCGGGATGGCGATTGGCGGAATATCTGATTTAGCCGATGGGAAAGTCGCTCGAAGCTGGCCGGAAAAACTAAAAACGTTAGAAGGCGCGAAGCTCGACCCATTACTCGACAAAGTAAAAACCTATTTAACCGCCCTCTATGTGGTCGCCCAAAACTCAAATCCACAGGTTGCTATTAGTTATTTTGCCAATTTTTGTGTGGATTACGTTTCAACGGCACAGCGCGGCCCGGTCATGGCTCAAGTTAAAGAAGCCGTCAACGCGATTATAAAACCTGCTAACTGCAGGGTTGATAATAAACTTGAATCCAGCACTCGGGCCAACTGGGCGGGCAAAGGCAAAACTCTTTTGCAGAACACCGCCGGCATTGGCCTGGTTGGTGAAAATTTAATACGCGAAAAAGGGCTTTCAGCTCTGGGATTAGAACTAGACAGCGCTTTATACCAAAATATAAACGCCACCGCCCTAGGCATTGCGGCTGTTTTAGGGGCGTATGGCGTTTACAAAAAAGGGCAGGCGAAAAAACAAGCTTAGTGCTTGTGCGTGTAAAACATATACGCCACCACCGCAAACCCAATACCACTCACTAAAGGTGGCGTTAGCATTGGAATGCTGAGCGGCCCCAGTCCCATCACTATCATCAACGCGGCCAATACGGCCATAACGATACCGGCAGTTTTCATATTCATGTCTTATAAGGTAAAGGGTGGAAAGGGTTTTGGCAAATTGAGTTACGAGACCGGTCTCGGTTTCTAGTAAGACCGGTCTCTGCGTACAAACCAACGTTTGGAGACCGGTCTTTGATGCGTTTTAAAATATTGAAGATCCTGAAATAAATTCAGGATGACAAATTTATAGTTGTGTCATGCCGAACTTGATTCGATTTTTTCTAAATTTAATAGGTCTTTTCGACCGAGTTATAAAATACAATTTAGTACTGAGCGGAGAAATCTTCGCATTTGTATCAAAGAAACTCCTCTGATAAATCTTTATATCTAGGATTATTAATTTCTATCAGCTTTAGCTTCTTCGCTCTATTCCATTTTTTAATTTGTTTTTCACGTTCAATGGCTGAAAGCATCTCCTCCACTGGTTCATAATACAAAAGCCTGGTGCAATTATATTTTTGAGAGAAGCCTGTCACCAATTTTTCTTTATGTTGATAAAGTCTTTGTGGAAGGTTACTGGTGATTCCAACATACAGGCAGAGCGAATTACTGGCGATGATGTAGACGCAGGGCTGTTTCATGAAGATACAAAAAGGAAGATTTCTCCGTTCTATTTTTACCTCCGTTTTAACCTCCAGTCGAAAAGACGGTTTAATAAAAACTTAATATTAAAAAATGTCGTTTCGACCGAGTTATAAAATACAGTTTAATACTGAGTGGAGAAATCTTCTGCCTTGTATCAGGAAAGGTTAAAGGCCGTTTGGCACATTATGAACTTCAGCCGACGACGTCTTTTCAACCGAATCTTAAAGCCTCAATATAAACAGAGCGGAAGATTTCTCCGCTCTATTTTTACCTCCGTTTTACCTTCCAGTCGAAAAGACGATTTAATAAAAACTTAATATTAAAAAATGTCGTTTCGACCGAGTTATAAAATACAGTTTAATACTGAGTGGAGAAATCTTCCGCTTGGTATCAGGAAAGGTTAAAGGAAGTTTGGCACATTATGAACTTCAGCCGACGACGTCTTTTCAACCGAATCTTAAAGACTCAATATAAACAGAGCGGAAGATTTCTCCGCTCTATTTTTATCTCCGTTTTACCTTCCAGTCGAAAAGACGATTTTATATTTATTTCACTACAAATCCCACAATCTTCCCGGGGACAAAAATTTCTTTTTTTACGTCGCCTTCGCTTAAATACTGTGTGATTTTTTCAATTTCTTTGGCGGCAGCAATAACGTCGTCTTTTCCGCTATCAGCAGGCATTGGTAATTCAGCCCGAACTTTTCCGTTTACTTGTACCGCGTAGGTCACCGTATCTTCCACCAAATATTTTTCGTCATAACTTGGCCACGGTTCAAAGACAATCGTTTCACTGTCGGGTTTAAATTTGGTGTGCCAAATCTCTTCGGCTAAATGGGGCGCAAACGGACTGAGTAAACGAATAAACTTACCGCCGGCGATTTTAGGAATGTGATCGAGTTTTGAAAACTCGTTCATCCACACCATCATTTGCGAAATGGCCGTATTAAAACGGAACGCTTCAATATCTTCCCCTACTTTTTTAACGGTTTTGTGTGTCAGTGAAATCAGTTCATCACTCGGGCAAACTTCGGCCACGTCGTGTTCCATAAAATATCGATTCACCCGGTCTAAAAATTTTCTAATACCGCCTACTGACCCCATGCTCCAGGCTTTGCCTTGTTCAAATGGGCCCATAAACATTTCGTAACAGCGCAAAGTGTCGGCGCCGTATTCGGCTACTACGTCATCGGGGTTAATCACGTTCCCTAAAGATTTAGACATTTTACGTCCGTCTTCAGCGGCAATCATGCCTTGATTGACCAGTTTTTTAAACGGTTCTTTGGTGGAAACAAACCCAAGATCAAACAACACCTTGTGCCAGAATCGACCATATAAAAGATGCAACACGGCATGTTCGGCCCCCCCGACGTATAAATCAACTGGCCCCCAATAGGCTTCTTTTTCTTTTGAACAAAATTCTTGATCATTGTGCGGATCCATAAACCGTAGCCAATACCAACTACTCCCCGCCCAGTTTGGCATAGTAGAGGTTTCTCGGGTAAATGATTGTGATCCATTCTCTGAAATAATCACCGTTCCATCGTCTTGAATATCGCCTTTTACGTTCACCCAAGTCTCAATTTTAGCCAACGGTGATTGCCCATCGGCAGAGGGTTCATAGTTTGGTGTTTCCGGTAATTCTAACGGGAGTTGTGAATCATGTAATGGGTACGATTTACCCGCTTCATCAAACACTAGCGGAATTGGTTCTCCCCAATAACGCTGACGGGTGAAAATCCAGTCTCGTAATTTGTAGTTGGTTTTCTTTTCGCCTTTACCGTTTTCTTCCAGCCATTGAATCATCTTGGCTATCGCTTCATCTACCGTTAAACCATTCAAAAAGTCTGAGTTAATCATGGTTCCTCCCGTTTTTTGAAACGGAGAATCAATACCGCCCACTACATCAATAATTTCTAGGGCAAATTTTTCAGCAAACTCCATATCGCGTTCATCATGAGCGGGTACAGCCATAATGGCCCCCGTGCCGTAACTCATTAACACGTAATCAGCGATCCAAACCGGAATTTCCTTTCCGTTCACAGGATTTACCGCGTACGCGCCGGTAAACACGCCTGATTTATCTTTATTCAGTTCGGTCCGCTCTAAATCAGACTTGGCCGCCACTTCGGCTTTATAGGCTTCAACGGCTTCGCGTTGTTCATCCGTGGTAATATCAGCTACTAAGGGGTGTTCGGGCGATAACACAAAATAGGTCGCGCCAAATAACGTGTCTGGCCGAGTGGTGTACACACGCACTTTTTCACCTTTAATTTCAAAATCTACTTCGGCCCCTTCAGATTTCCCAATCCAGTTTTTCTGCATAGCGATGATTTTTTCAGGCCACTCTGGCAAATCGTCTAAATCGTTTAACAGTCGTTCGGCGTAATCGGTAATCCGAAACATCCATTGTTTTAAATTTCGTTTCTCCACCGGAGAACCACAACGCTCATGCATCCCCTGTTCTACTTCTTCATTCGCGGCTACAATTTTACATTTAGGACACCAGTTCATGGCTTTAGCTTCTTCATACGCTAACCCTTTTTTATACAGTTGCAGAAAAATCCACTGTGACCATTTGTAATAATCAGGATCCGTCGTTGAAAAACTACGATCCCAATCATAACTAAACCCAAGGGCTTGAATTTGTCGTTTAAAGTTGGCTTCGTTTTCCGCGGTAGAAATTTTTGGGTGCACGCCGGTTTTAATCGCAAAATTTTCGGCGGGTAAACCAAACGCATCCCAGCCCATGGGGTGCAACACATTAAAACCTTTATGCCGCTTGTATCGGCTGATAATATCGGTGGCGGTGTAGCCTAATGGATGCCCAACATGCAACCCCGCCCCTGACGGATACGGGAACATATCTAAGGCGTAGTATTTTTCTTTAGAAGTATCTTCGATGGCTTTAAAAGTTTTGTTATCCTCCCAAAATTTTTGCCATTTAAGTTCGATCGCTTGATGGTCGTATTTCATAGTGCGGTGATTCTAGTCTTCAGCGTCGTAAAACTCAATCTTTATTTACAGAGCCTTCTTGGTTCGATAAGGTTTGAATTGATGAAAAACTTTCCCCTCTTCGCTTTCGTTTTATTTCTAGCTGGCTGCCAAGTGCAGGCGCCCAGTAATGAAGAAATCCCTATGGCTGTAAATGAGCCCACAACCCCAGAAATACTAAGTTCTGAAGAAGCTACTGAAAGATTCAATGAATTCACCGGTCTCCCACAGTTTTCTCAAATCAGCACAGAAGACGTGGTATACCATACGACCGAAACAGGAACAGAGGTCGAGGGGTATTTGGCTATGCCAGAAGGTGAAGGCCCGTTCCCTGGGATTGTAATGATTCATGAATGGTGGGGCTTAAATGATCAAGTACGAGGTATGGCGCGTGACTATGCCGCTGAAGGTTACGCCGTACTAGCCGTTGATTTGTATAATGGCGAAAGTGCGACGACCCCAGATCAAGCGGGCGCCTTAGCGGGCGCTGTCCGTGAAAACACCGACGGAGCGTTTGCGAACCTGAATGCCGCCACGACGTATCTACAATCACAAAGTAGCGTCGCTGCAGACCGAATTGGAAGTGTCGGCTGGTGTTTTGGGGGGCAATGGAGTTACAACATGGCCAAAAACAATTTAGGGACCAAAGCTTCGGTTATGTACTACGGTCGCTTTAGCGCCGATGACGATTTAAGCATGATGAAAACCCAAATTCTAGGTCATTTTGGGGAAGAAGATACTAGTATTTTAGTCGACGATGTTAAACAGTTTAAAGCCAATTTGGAAACCCTTAACGGCAATCATGCCGTTTACATTTACCCGAACGCTGGGCACGCTTTTGCCAACGAAGAAAGCGATGCCTATCAAGCTGAATCGGCCGCTCAAGCTTGGGAGCGAACGATTGAATTTTTAGAAGCTAACTTGTAGTATTTAGAAAAAAAATTAAACGTAAGCACGATCATTCGTCGTGCTTTCTCGGACAATTGATAAGTTGATTGAATTATGCTAAAATAAAACAATGGCTTTAGATTTTCACGATTCCAATTCCGACTTAGAGTTTGCTAAGTTTCTTAAATATTTAAAATTTGAAGCAGGATCTGAGTTTTCAAACATAACCCAATCATTGCAGTATCTTGAATCGATTACGCAGCAAGCGGACCCTGATTCGGCGGACGTACAAGACTTTGCTCAGCATCTGTTTGACGTAGCGCATAAACTACAAACAGAATATTTAGAGGCGCGGCTGCAAGAAAACCCCGAACGCTTTGCCGAACTTTTCCAGCAAGAACTAGAAAATCTTTTTAACACTCTCCCTCCAGAGATTAGAGTCTTTCATAACCTTACACTTGAAAGTTTACTAAAGCAGAGCAAAGCAAACCAACCCCGAACCGAACAAAATACAATTAAGGAGCCTGCGCGCCAGCTTTCACCAGAGGCGTTAGCTCCAAAGCCGGCCGCCTTCTTAAATGGAAGCTTACTTCATAAACTTAAAAAGAAGGTTAAACTTACGCCAAAGCAACTTATAAAAGTGCTAGCGGCTTGTGCGGCCTTAAGCCTCCCGAGTGACGAACTACAAAATTCCGATGGCCCAGAAGGGATTTATTTTACGCCCGAAACCTTAACGCAATCGGTTAAAACAAGCGTCGCCGAACAAATTAATCTT